>JBDRIB010000256.1:0-5374 GCA_043816375.1 Planctomycetota bacterium
TCCCGGCGCCTACGGCGTCAGCGGACGGTATATCCTGGAACGCACCGAAGCGTTCACCTCTACGTCCAACGGGATGAGCTATGCGCACCACGCCGACGTATGCTGGGAGTCAAGGACCTACAACCCCATAGGCAACTCCGACGGGCCCGAATCGCCCTACGAGTGGCTCTACGACGCATCGGGCGATATGTACGTCCCGACCAACGGCAGCGGCAGCGGGGGCGATACGGAGGAGGAGCGTGCCTTCAAACTCATCGGCAACCACCCGTATTGGGTGGATGACGACACGGGTGGCGAGCTGGATTACTCCATGCCGGACAACTACGAATGGGATATCTGGGCAAACCAGGCGACCCTTGGCCAGATCCAAGGCGTTGTCAACAGGGGCCTTTTCGTGGAATCGTGGAGGCTGGCGGGTATGATGCTCGGCCAGGAGTTCTGGAGCAGCGGTTATGTCTGGGACGCCACGATAGGCGCCGTCGTCGACCCTGGATCTTCAGGAGACGTGCTCTGGAATCTCGACTGGTACGATAAGATGCCCGACTGGACGTGGAACAGCACAACCAGCCAGTGGGAGCTGCCGACCACCTACGTAGTACAAGGCTACCCAAACCCCTGCCGGTATATATGGGGCTGGTTTCCCAACGAGGCCGGGACTCCGGTCGCCGGCTACGACGATCTCAACAACTTTATGAAGTTTGTCTTCGACATAGACGCGGTGGTTGTTGAAGACGTCGACGGCGACGGCGAGTTCGATGTGGGGGATGACTATGTCCTGTTCTCCGTTGTTGACGACGGCCTGTACAACAAGTACAACAACTGGGGCACAGGCACCGGCGACGTCAGCACGCCTTTCGGCGGCCAGTACTTCGACGGCGACACCATCTTCCTGTATGACGGGACGAGTGTCACCACGTTCTTCGACGCCGAAGCGGGCATCTTCTTCGGCAATGCGATAAGCACAACCACGGGCTATGGGTCAGCCGCAACGTTGTGGGCGATGTTCGACATCTACGACCTTGACGCCCTTGACATCGGCATCCTGCCCGAGCCTTCCACCATCTTCCTGATGATTGGAAGCGCAAGCGGGCTGGCCGTAGTCGCAGGCTTTATGCGCAGAAAAATGCGCTAAGGCTTGAGTCAGGGATTTCCTTCGGGAATCCAGAGAGAAGCAAAAAGACCGGGCGGTTCTTTGAACCGCCCGGCTTGTTTTTTTGACTCGTACCCCTCATTGGAAGAAATGCTGGTTAGCGTCTAGCCCCGGCGTACGGAAAACTCGCCGGGGGACGGTTCCTGAAATACGTTACTGCGTTCGCTTGCCCGGTGCTTTCCATGGTGAGAAATATGGGTTCGGACCCGTTCCGTGTCAGGCATTTGTGAGGAGCGGCGGAGAGGAATCGGTTCTTTGCCTGGATTGCCGGATTTATCGCGCTGTCGCTTGACTTTGCCGAATATTGTGCTACAATTCACACTAATATGGATGCGAAGTAGGAGGTGTGCGAATTTTTCGGTACTCAACCTGAAAAGGTGGAAAGTGTACAGCGAGATGCGTAATCGGTTTTTTGATAATGCTGGTCGAGCATTTTGATGTGCGGCTTTCAAGTGACAGCAAAAGCGCTTAATCGCGCGATATTGCTGTTACCAAATGCCCAAATGGTGCACAACTCAATTTGTGCGGAGGCAAATGATGATCAAACAGTTGACAATCATCACCATTATCGCAGTATTTTCACTCCTCTGGATTTCATCCGAAGCCTTCTCGACTCAGGGCTACACCGGTGAAGAACCTGACTGGATGAAACCCTTTGCGGATTCGCAACCGGTCTACAAGTACGACTGGGCCTTCGGCACCGGATCTGCAACCCAGGGCGCCGACGGGCAATGGATCAGCACCAGCCTGAGCCGTGAAGTCGGCAAGTCGCGTGCGGACGGAGTCTGTTACGCAAACCCGGGGATAGGTTACTGGACGACCGGCGGCGGCCAGGTAAGCGGCTTTTCGCTGACCAACGACATCGGCGCCTGGCTGGAAGCCATCGGCACCGGTAACGCGGTCATCCGCTACACCATTCGTGAGGACTACTCCGGCACAGGCTCGGTCGACAACAGCGACATTATCGAGTTGTTCGACGACGAAAACGAGAGGCTCATTATGCCCGGCTACACCCCCGGCGGCGCGAACCTTGGCCTTGGCGAGGGCGACGATATCACCGGGCTGGAGTGGAACCCGGACTTCGACGACGAGAACCTGGTCTATGACCATATGAACTCCATCAATGACGAGACCTATTACCGCGGCGACATGTGCACCTCTGTCCAAGACAACCAGGACAACGAGAACGTCTATATGACCTGGGGTGCGACGGGCCAAGTCGACGGCGAGGGCAACCTGACCGGCACCACCAGAGCCAACGAGGGCTGGACCGGAACCACAAACGGCTATACAGCGGGCGACGTCACTTACTCCATCACCGCCAATCCCGATGGATACGACGAGAGTCTGGTCAACCCGACCTTTGACGGCACCAACTGGTTCCTGCCGGTTACGGTTAGCTCAACACAATACGACCTGCGCATGGACAAGGCGTACGACGCGGGCACCTATGCCGATCCCAATAGCTGCGGCGCGGTAATCCAGTGGTATGACGACTATGACCTGTACCTCGCCGGCGCCAGCATCACCAATCCCGGCGCCTACGGCGTCAGCGGACGGTATATGCTGGAACGCGATGAGTTCCTCTCTACGGGAACCGGGTTGAGCTATGCGCACCACGCCGACGTATGCTACGAGATGCGGACCTACGTCCCCACGCGCAACCCCGACGGGCCCGAATCGCCCTACGAGTGGCTCTACGACGCCTCGGGCGATATGTACGTCCCGACCAACGGCAGCGGCAGCGGGGGCGATACGGAGGAGGAGCGTGCCTTCAAACTCATCAGCGTCCACCCGTTTTGGGTGGATGACGACACGACTGCCGAGATTGAGTTTGTCATGAAACCGGATGGCGACGGATTCATCTGGAAGAACAGTGAAGACGCCATGGGTGGCATGACCTCCTGGGGCGCACTCTCCAGGGGCTGTTTCGTGGATTCGTGGAGGCTGGCGGGCCTTATGCTGGGCCAGGAGTTCTGGAATGACGACCCGGACTACTTATGGAGCGGCGCGTTGGGAACCGTCGCCGAAAGGACCTATGCAGACGATATCGTAGATATCGGCACGTTCGCCCGGGTCCCCGTCTGGACGTGGGACAGCGTCGCCGGCGAGTGGGTACTGCCGGACACCTATGACTATTGGAATAACGCAGTGATGGGCTGGCTGCACATCTGGGAATGGGTTGAGGATTACACCGAGACTCCGGTCGCCGGCTACGACACACTCAACACCTTTATGCGCTTTGTCTTCGACATAGACGCGCTGGTCGTTGAGGATGTTGACGGCGACGGCGAGTTCGATGTGGGGGATGACTATGTCCTGTTCTCCGTTGTTGACGACGGCCTGTACTCCAAGTACAACGTATGGGGCACAGACCCCGGCGACGATGACGCGTTCTTCGACGGCCAGTACTTCGACGGCGACACCATCTTCCTGTATGACGGGACGAGCGTCACCACGTTCTTCGACGCCGCGTCGGGCATCTTCTTCGGCAATGCGATAGATACGGCCACGGGCTATGGCGTAGGCTCAACCCTGTGGTCGATGTTCGACATCTACGACCTTGATGCCCTTGACATCGGCATCCTGCCCGAGCCTTCCACCATCTTCCTGATGATCGGGAGCGCAAGCGGGCTGGCCGTGGTTGCAGGCATTATGCGCAAAAAACTGCGCTAAGGCTTGAGCCAAGGCCAGAGATTCCTTCAGGAATCCGGAGAAGCAAGAAAAGCCGGGCGGTTCAACGAACCGCCCGGCTTGTTTTTGTTTATAGATGCCGGAATGCCGGGCAATGCTGAAGGGGCAAACCCTTTTCTCTCCATACGGATTCGCCTCCCTGGCCCCGACTTGCAGGCATTCTCGGCCAATTTGTGTCACCGGCGCCGTATGCCGTGACGCTTTTTGTCGCTTCGCAAAAGAAATCAAACCCGGGCGGAAACAAATATTCCCGCCCAACCCTATGTAGAACAGCGGGATATAATGTCCGTCCCTCCGCCGTCGCGCCTGTGGCACACCGGTTGCTTATAACTGCACGTCCTGAAAGAGTCCGGACTAATGCAAAAATAAGAAGCGGTCTTCAAAAGTTAAAAAATCACTCGAAAGTCGGTAGCACCTTTCACATCCCGTCAATTCGATGAAGCCGATAGAGCGCTTCTCAGACCTGATTTTTCTTTTCTACTCGTTTGGAGTCAAAAACCATGCTTCGCAAAAACAAGGGCTTTACACTTATCGAATTGATGATTGTCGTCGCGATTATCGCAATTATCGCTGCTATCGCAATTCCGAATTTGCTCAGGTCACGAATCGCCGCAAACGAGGCCGCAGCCATCGGTGCGCTGCGAACCCTCTCCAGCGGAGAGGAGAACTACCGCAACAACAGTGGCACCGGCGTGTACGGCACGCTCGCCGAACTCTCCAGCGCGGCACCTCCGTATATTGACAGCGCGCTCGGCGCCGGCACCTGCCGAGGCTACACGGTCGCCATCGTCGGCACACCCGATTCCGACTCCTGGTCGGCGACAGCCGTTCCCACGACCGTCGGATCGAGCGGCAACCGCGGCTTCTTCGTCGATGAGAGCGGCGTCATCCGCTTCACAACCGACGGCACCGCTCCCACTACTGCTTCTCCGTCACTCAACGAATAAGCAAACACAGGCGGAACAGGCCGGTCTCTGCGGGCCGGCCTGTCCCTGCCTCCTGTTCCGAAGGTTCTTATAGCCGCCCCTCGGCTTCCTGTAACCAGACACTGATAAGACACAGACCCTTATCTCATCATCGTTCCCGCATCCGTCGAAAGACGGATCAGCCCGCTCCCCCGAAATGGGGACGGGCTCTTTTTATTCAAGGTCAAAGGTCAAAGCGTCTGTGCAATCTGCGGTTTTCGTATGACGTTTTGTTTTCTGTTGCAACTGCGCCGCTTCCCGCTAAAATTACCGTCATCGAAACACGTCCAATGTCGCGCAACGGCACCCGGAATCCAAAAAGGGGAGAACGTATATTATGCTCTGGAGAATCGAAGTCTCGACCCGCCCCGGCTATCTCGACGTCGAGGGACATTCCGCGCTCTCGCAAATCCACGATTTCGGAATCGATGCCGCCGGGGAAGTTTCCTTTTCCATCATCTACGACGTCCTTGCCGAAATCTCCGAAGACAGGGCGCGCCTCATCGCGGATGCGCTGCTGGCCGACCCCGTCCTCAACGAATACAAAATCCGCCGGATGGACCGC
>JBDRIB010000257.1:0-3521 GCA_043816375.1 Planctomycetota bacterium
TAATGAAACTGTATCCCCCGTCTCTTTCCGCCTCATCAATGATGTTTTCAAGAACATTTGCGTTACACCTTACATCGCCGAATACGGCAAAGCGCACTTCGCCCTTTTCTCCGTCCGGTTCGATATTCCGAAAGGCGTTGCACAGGACTTTGATGTCGTGTTTGCGGAAATTATTCCAGGCCAGACCCGCAAAACACAGAACGGATATCAGAGCGAGCAGCAGTACGGCCGCCCTCTTCAGGTTCCTTTTCATAGTTGGTCACCTCTCAAAACAGTTACAATAATTGTTAACAATTGTTTTGCCAGTAACCCTACGCAGGCGACGCCTTCTTGCGGCGAATGAGCATAAGGTTGCGGATGTATATGAAGCCGTTGAAGGCATAGGCCAGGATGAACACCGGGTCGGCCCTCTGGACTGCGTAAATCAACAGCCCGAAACTTCCCACGAGGCTCAGATACCAGAAGGAAATGGGGATTACGCTCTCCCGGCGCTTTTCGGATGCAATCCACTGAATCACGAAGCGCGATGCAAATACCGCCTGCGCGGCGAAACCGAGAAGCAGCCACCAGTCCCATTTCTCCTGAAGGCCGGCGAAAAAGTCGTTCATTTCATTCTTCCTTGATCTTGTAGTTCAGGCGGCGGTTTTTCATCCAGCGCACGCCCAGCAGGTCGTAGAACGAACGGAAAACGCGGTTCCACACGCCGTACTTGGTCTGTCCGCACGTGCGCGGAAAATGCTCTACCGGTACTTCTATCACGCTGAAGCCTTCGAGTTTCAAAAGAGTGGGCACGAAACGGTGCGCGCCGTTGAACCACTTGATGCTCAGCGCCGCCTCGCGCTTTATCGCGCGCAGAGAGCAGGCGCTGTCGGCGACGTCTTCGCCGGACAGTTTGTTTCGCACACGGTTGGCGATTTTTGTCGAGATGCGCTTCAGGAATTTGTCCCGTCTCTTCACGCGCCAGCCGCTCGCCGCATCGCACTCCTCGAGGCGGGAGAGAAGTTTCGGTATTTCGCCGGGGTCGTTCTGCAAATCCGCGTCCATCGTGATGAAGACTTCGCCGCGCGCGGCCCTGAAGCCCGCTTCGAACGCGGCGGACTGGCCGCAGTTCGACTCGAAGCGAATCAGTCTGATGCGGCTGTCGCCGTCTGCGTGCGCCCCGACAAGCCCCGCGCTCCCGTCGGTGCTGCCGTCGTCGATGAGAATGATTTCATATTCGCCGCCCAGCGAAGGCAGCGTCTCCCCCAGCCGCTTCAATAGCGGCTCGACGTTTTCCTCTTCGTTGAAAACGGGTATGATTATGGAGTAGTCAATCGTCATTGAACAAGCCCGCAATTTGTTTCCGCTTCTTCGTCACGCCGTGATTATACAATTCTGTTGTTAGAGCGACATTAGAATTGGATTAGAGATTTCTAATTTATTCGGGCCGAATGACTTTGCGCCGACATCGGCGACATCGGTGACTGTCACTAATTACGGAATCGACCCCGACTGTGTCGGGGGAGATTCGTAGATTAGTGACTGTCACCGAGATAGTAAACAAGACAAAGAACAATAAGAGATGCGGTTCAGGCAAGGGGCAGCCGGATTTTTATCGTTGTTCCGCCGCCTTCGATTGTGTCAATTTCTATGTTTCCGGAGTGGTTTTCGCAGACCCATTTTGCAATGTTGAGCCCCAGGCCGAAACCGCCGTTCACTTCCAAACCCGCGCGCGTTTCCCGGTAAAAAGGCTCGAACGCGCGGCGGCGGGTCTCCTCGCTCATTCCCGGACCCTGGTCGGAGACTTCGAGCACGGCGTCGCCGTCCCGTTTGCTCAGGGTTACCTTGACCGTGCCTCCTGCGGGGGAATATTTCACGGCGTTGTCGAACACGTTCCAGAGCATCTGTCTTATCAGCGTCTCCTCGCCCAGTATGATGCAGCCGGGCTGGAGGCCGCCCTGAACGCCGATTTGTTTCTGCGCGGCAATTGCTTCCAGGTCCGTTACGATTTCCGTGAGCGTCGAGGTAAGGTCGAGCCTGCTGTGTTCGATATGCCGTCCTTCCGACTGCATGCGCGTAAGAAAGAGCAGTTTGTCCACCAGCGAAGCGAGGCGTTCGGCCTCGGTCACCGCGCTTTCGAGATGCGCGACCGTTTCGGAATCCTTTGTTCGCGACAGTGCGCGTTCGATTTCCAGCCGCAGCGACGTCAGGGGCGTTCTGAGTTCGTGGGAGGCGCGGGCGGCGAATTTCTGTACCTCGCTGAATGCCCTTTCCAGCCGTTCGAGCAGGCTGTTAAGAGCGACGGCGTGGCGGTCTATTTCGTCATTGACGCCGCGAACGGGCAATCTCCGATTAAGTTCCTTCTCGCTCATCGTGGCGGCCTGCCTGGACAGTCTTTCCATCGGTTTGAGGCCCGCCCGCGCAAGAAACAGCCCTCCGGCCACCGCCAGGCCAAGTATCGCCGGCACAAAGTAAAACAGGTTTTCCGTGAGGTTTTCGATAACCTTTTCTTCTCTTTCAATCGAGCGCGTGACACGCAGTATGTAGCGGTCCCCCGAAGTGAAGTTCGCAAGAGGCGCGGTCACGAGCCTGGCGCGGTATTTTTTCCTGACCGTGTGCCATTCAAAACGGGGCTGTGCCTCCGGCGAGGAGGGCCTGTCCGCCTCGGGCAGTTCTTCCGGCGGCTGAAAATTCGCCGTGTGCATCAGCAGCCTGCCGTTCCAGTCGTACACGGCAAAGAACATCAATTTGCCTCCCTCGACGCCCTCCTCCGCCCGTATCTCCAGTTCGAGCATACTCAACCCGTCCTGGCGATTCACCAGGTTTGCGGCTTCCTTTACTTCGGCCTTCAGGGAACGGTCGGCCTGGCGGGCGGCGTTATGATGAAGACGCAGGAAGACGAACAGAAGGACGCCGCCCAGCAGCACGAGCACCATAAGCGCGTACCACGCCGTCAGCCTGAAGCGTATGGTTCGGAGGAATTTCATTCTTCGCTCTCCCTGCGCATCACGTAACCTACGCCGCGCACGGTGTGCAAGAGTTTCTCGTCCCAGTCCGCGTCGATTTTGTTCCGCAGATAGTTCACGTAAACATCAACGACGTTGCTCATGCCGTCGAACTGGTAGCCCCAGACGCCCTGCAGTATCATACCTCTGGTCAGGACCTGCTCCTGGTTGCGCAGGAAATATTCGAGCAGGTCGAACTCGCGCGCCGTGAGTTCCATGTTTTTTTCCTCACGGCTGACTTTTCTTTTTACGAGGTCCATTCTGACGCCGCCGTATTCGAGGACTTCCGCGGAGACGTCGCCGGTCCTGCGGATTACCGCCCTTATCCGGGCGAGGAGTTCGGCGAAGGAAAACGGCTTTACGATGTAATCGTCCGCGCCCGAATCAAGTCCGCGAATGCGGTCGCCGAGGGCGTCGCGCGCCGTCAGCATAATAACCGGCGTGCTGTTCCCGCTTCTCCTCATCGATTCCAGCACGCCGAATCCGTCCGTTCCCGGCAGCATTATGTCGAGCACCACGGCATCGTATTTCTTCTCC
>JBDRIB010000258.1:0-2370 GCA_043816375.1 Planctomycetota bacterium
GGAGGAAGTAAGTTGGAACGACGCGCAGGAGTTTTGCCGTAAGGCGGGTGGCGGTTTGCGTCTTCCTTCGGAGGCGGAGTGGGAGTATGCGTGCCGCGCGGGGAGTACGACCAGATGGTGTTTTGGGGATAGTGAAAACACTCTTCGTGAATACGCGTGGTACGGCGACAACTCCGGGAAAAGGACGCACGAAGTTGGCAGGAATAAGCCAAACGCCTGGGGATTATACGATATGCACGGCAACGTGGCAGAGTGGTGCCAGGATTGGTATGGAGAGGAATATTACAGTGATTGCATGAACGGCGCAACTGACCCCAAAGGACCGCCTGGCGGCAAATGCCGTGTCTTTCGCGGCGGGTCGTGGTTCGAAGATGCAGGACACACTCGTTCAGCCTTTCGCTCCAGGCTCAAGCCGGGCGACGCGTACTACTGCTTCGGGTTGCGTGTTGTCGTGGCCGCCGGGGCTGTCCGTTTGCTTGACGAGGTATTGGATGAGACGAAATTCGAAACCGGCAACCCCGAGTTTGACAAGGCATTGGATGATATTAAATTCGAGAATGCGCCGACCCTCGGGCCGATTGCCAGAAAGTGCTTCGTTGCAACGTTCAAGAATGATTGGGAAAAACTCTGGGATATGGTGCCGAAAGAGGTGCACGAACCGATGGAGGAGATGTGGAAGAGTCTCAAGGAAAATCCGCTCGACAACGTCTTTCCTCTGGCGAAATTAGCCAAAGAAGCAGGCAGTGCCAAGGAATTTTACGTCAAAATGAGGAAGGAGGACCAGAAATCCGAAGAGGAATGGGTCAAGGAGATAACAGAAGACGCTGACATGTTCGAAGTCGTCGGAGAGGAATTCTCCGAAGACGGAAAAACCGGGTGGATAAAGGCCAAGAACCTCAAAACCGGCAAGGAAGAGAAGATGTTCAGGCTTGTAAAAGAAGGCGACGAGTGGAAGATAGGGTAGTAGCATATCGCACTTCGCCTTGTCGTCGCCGCCGGGAAAAAGCCTTGAACCACAGAGCGGACGGCCCCTACGGGCCGTCCGCCCGGTACGGGCCTGTATGGGTAGGGACGGAGAACACGGAGTTAAAGCAAAATAAATCTCTGTGGTCTCTGTGCTCTCTGTGGTGAGTAATCTTCGAAACTTGTGGCCATAAAAGGAGTGTCTGTTATGACTACCCGCAACCGCATCATATTCCGAATCACCATAGTTGCATTTCTCGCCGCCTTTCTCCCGTTCATTTCCGGATGCATCGGGAAGAGTCACGGCATGCGCCGGCATGAGGCGCTTGTTGACGAAAAGGTCGCCGAGATAGAAGCCGCCCTGGCACTGGGCGAACGGGATGGATGGGCAAAGGCCTTACCGGCGCTCGACGCGATTCACAAGGACTTGAACAGGGAACTGGTCGATAACGCCCTCAGTAAAATGTCCCTTACCCGCGAGGAGTTCGAGAAAAAATACAAGTTGGCGCGCCTGGAAGGCGGAGGTTTCAAAATAATGGGCGGCGAACAGGTCGACCCCCGGCTGGCCTGGCAAATAACCCTCCAACAGGTGGAAGAAAAGGAAAAGGCCGAACTGTACTCCGACGCAATGAGTATTCTCAGGAAATTCGACAAGAATATCCTCGACGAAATCGAGGAGATAAGCAAAGCATACAATGAAACGGAAAAGGACCTGACATACGCCGCCTCAAAGGCGAATGCGGAAGACAAAAAAACAGTGCGCGGTTTTATCGCCCTGAAGAAATTCAACGAGGCAAAGAATCACATCGCTGTAATGCGGCAGAGATACAAAAAGGATGTCTTTCCGTCATTGTGCCGCCAGATAACATATCTTGAAAAGGAGTGGGCCGATGCGGAGGTGATTGAGCGCGGCAAGGTGTTTGTCATAGAAAACAACACTTCCACCGAAGAGTTCACAAACATCGTGCGAAAAATCATCGGCAAAGACCTCAAGGATTACGGCGCGTACAGCATTTCGCGGCATCCGGGCGCAAACGGCATCTTGATTAAATTCAAACTCAACAGTAAACAGACTTATTCCCTGCCTTTGCATTTTAACCTCAAGGGACCGCGGGATGTCGGGGGGCACGGCGCGCTGCAATTCAGCATAGCCGGTCCACGGGGCACCAAAGTCAGGGTCAATATGTCCGGCGGGTCGGGTACGCAATACGAGGCAGCGAGAACCCTCGGGACCTTCCAGGGGAGTACGGCCTTCAGTTTTGTCGGATTCAAGGCGGGGGGTGACGTTAAGAACAAGGCCTCCGACGAGGTCACCTTCAACGGCCTCACAATAACTATTACCGTGCACAACACGAGCAGCAAAAAGAAAATCATCGGCGTGTTTCTGGGCAACGTGGCATTCGTCCC
>JBDRIB010000259.1:0-3462 GCA_043816375.1 Planctomycetota bacterium
GCTCTACCATTGAGCTACGCTAGCATACGAATTTGCATCATACCAGATAAATTCGGCAAATCAATAGCCCTCGCTTCACTCTTTCTTACCAAACCGCAGAGCCGCAGAGGAAAACAGATTCAACGCAGAACCCGCAGAAAAAGCGCAGAATAACGCAGAAAAAAACCTGAAACCATTACTCACAGGGACTTGGAGGGGACTCGAAACGGACAATCATGACTCCAAAAAATCGTATATCCTTGCCAGTTGCACAATAGATTTACAACAGCGCTCAACCAATCTGTTCTTATCTGAAAGGATCTCATCGCCGCGCGGGATTTCATCTGCAAATCGAATGCGAGGGAAATCAATACTTTCAATTTGAGTGCGAATGCAATTTACAAGGTTCCTTTTTGCCTTTCGTAATGAGGATTTATCCATAAACTCCCAGACTTCATTGCCTTGAGTAGGGGGGCCTCCTTTGCGTCCTCTCCTTGCATACAGATTAACACAGAATGTTTCCGGCAAATACCCGAGATATTGTTCAAAGTCCTCGGGTGATCCACTTGTTCTCTTATGAAACGCCGCAATGGCCTTCCCGGTGTCAGTATAACGTCCACCACGGATCACAACATTAACAGAAAAATAATCCGCGCTGATGGCGATGGTAGGATTGCAATTGGCAAAACTTGGTTTCTTTTTCTTGTCTCTTTCAAATGCCAACCATACATCTTTATTACTTCTTCCCACATTGCCAACACGAGGTTTGACAAACTTGCCTCTAACCACTGCAGGCAATCTACAGTGAACCTCACTGCCAAGATCCTTAAGTTTCTTCTTTAGAATTTTCTTATACTCTTCGTCCCGGTGGAGAAAAAAATCGAAATCTTCGCTTGAGAAACCTTCAAATCTAGCCATGCCTATCGCCTCCAAGTAGGAAACGAACTGATTGGAGAGAAAATCATCTTCTAATCTATGCAAAGAATATAGATATTGCCAAGTTGTCCCAAAGCAAGATGTTGAACGCGACCAGCCAACTTTATCGAGATGCCCTCGTATCTGTTCTTGAGAAGGCTCGCGACCAAGTTTGCTTTCTATCATTATTGCGGTGCTCGTCGATGGAGAATAAATCCATGCATCGGGCCTCCCACCGGCCCTGCCACCCTCTCGCTTCCCAACATCTTCCTCGGAGTAAATCTTCAGCACACAGCGCCTTGTCGCCAGTCTTGCCGCATCAGGAATGCGCTGCAGGGAAAACCTGAAATCCTTTAGATGCTTTTCCCTTATTTGCAGGTCTTTTCCAATTCCGGTTTTCCGAAGGAAAGTCTCGAGGGGAGTGCGATCAGGTGAAAGTTCCAGCAGGTTGACGAGTGCCTTCGTGGTATTGTTCTCCAACTGCCTGTCATAATGAAACTCTTCCGATTCACTTTTCTTGCCGGAATAATAATAGAATATATTTCTATGAGGATCCACGAGTGTTCTCCACGGTCACGGCGGTTTTGGAGTATCGAAGTCGTCCGATTAAAGTCCGATCAAAGTCCCTGTCAATCAAGGTCAAAGGTGAAAGCGGCCATTCAGGGCCGCCTGTAGGGGGTCAAGGGTCAAAGCATCTGTGTTTATCGGTGTGAATCAGTGGTTTCATGGTTTCCCCTTTCCTGCTTGCCTACTTTCCTACTCGCCTGCTTTCTTTCAGTCTTCTGCGGCTTCTGCGTTGAATTTGCTTAAGGCGTCGATGAGTTTTTGCGCGCCGTCGCGGAGGGCGTCGTCTCCGGTTACTCGGACGAATGTTTCCAGGTGGCGGAGGGCGCGGGCGGGGTCGCGCTTCTTCAGCAGAAATATCATTCCCAATTCAAGGTGCGCCTCCGGCATATCGGGGCGCGCGTCGAGCGCGGCGTGCAACTGCCGTATCGCGCCGTCGGTGTCGCCCGTCCGGCTGAGCCTTTTCGCTTCCTTCACGGACTCGTCCGCGGAGGACTGCATAAAGCGGGCGGCCGCGCGCGCGGCGGCTTCGTAGTTTCCGCGGTGGAAGTGTACCTCGACGATGTAGCCGAGCGCGTCCGTCTCGGACGGGCGCAACTGAAGCACCTTTTCAAAAAGCGAAACCGCCTCGTTCCATTCTTCTTTGTCAAAACGAATTAGCGCGAGGTTGTAATGCGCCTCGACGAAACCGGCGTCGGACCGTATCGCGCGTTCGTAGTCTTCCGCCGCGAGCGCTTCGTATTTTGCGGCATCGGGATTTGCGCGTCGGAGGGAATTCAATTTGTCCTTCCACGAATCGTAAGTATAGCCGCGCCAGAAGCAGGCGCTCGCCAGGTCGCCCGCCTTTGTCGAGGGGTCCGCCTCGTATCGCCGGACCAGTTTCGTCTGCAACTCGACAGCCTCGGCGTAGCGGCCTTCTACGAGCAACTGCTTTGACTGCTCGAGCAGGTCCGTCGTCCTGCATCCGCACGCGAGAACGACCGGCAGAAGGAGCAGCGTCCATCGTATTTTGTGAATCGCTTCAATCATCAGCGCACGAAACGGGAAAATCAACAGGGATAGACCCATACAGGCACGCAGGATAAACAGGATGAATTTCAGGGTTTTTTTCACCCCGACTGTCCTGTTTATTCCAGTTCTTTGCATTATTAAGAAACACCTGTCGCGAAAGGATGACACTTGTCCGCCTTAGGCGGAGTCACCATCTACGCCCCGACTTTCGCATTGCAAAAGGATGACAGTCACCATCTACGAATCTCGGCACAGGGGACTGTCCCCTGTGCATTCCACAAAAGGATGACAGTCACCTTTTGCGTCGTAATTAGAACCGTTCCTACCGTAATTCAGAACAGTTCCTTCCCGTTTTCCGTTACCTGAAACTTGAAACCTGCCCGCCCGAGCCGTAAAGGCTCGGTCTTTACGGCCAGGGAAACCTGAAACTCCTTAGTCCTGTTCATCCCTGTTAAGTTGTATTCCGAGTTCTTTTTCCCAGTCGAGTATTTTCAGGTAGCGGCACTTTTCCGAGGCGTTGGGGTCGTATGCGACTTCCGCTTTCGGGTGGAGCATGCTCAGCGTCTTCTGCGAACCGGTTCTTATGCAAAGGTCGTCGTTGAAAAGTTGCGTCACCAGCGCCGTGTCGCGCTCCTTCGCGTCGGGCCAGAGAAGGAAGAACTTGAAGATTTTCGGCGCGTAACCCGGCGGCGTGTTCGGGTCGCCGAGCAGCCGCAGGACTTCGCCGTATGATATCGTGCCGAGCGCCGCGAGGTCTTTGAGCAGCGCGTCCTGGCGCTCCTCCTGTTTGAGTTTCCCGTCCTGAAATTTCTTGAGCGCCTCGGCTATCTTTGCGGCGGTCGCCTCGTCCGGGACGGGGATTTCCGGCTTGACGACTTTTACCTGCGGTTCCGGGTCCGGCTCCGGTTGTTCATCCCGGGGTTCGGCGTTCCTTCCGCTGATTATCACGGTCTCGGGCTCTTTTTCTTCTTTGAAGAGGAAACAGCCGTTTGC
>JBDRIB010000260.1:0-6691 GCA_043816375.1 Planctomycetota bacterium
CGTATCGAGTTCTCGACGATGTCGAGTATGTTTAGCGAAATTTCCTGCAATTTGCCTTCCTTAACGAGGCGGCTTATGCCGTTCCGGAAGTCTGAAATTCATCTTCGCGAACGAAGCGCCGGTCGAGCAGCGCTTCCCTGACGCCGCGAAAATCCAGGCCGTCTATTCGAAGCCGGGTGCGTACCTTGCCGATTTCTCCAAGCGTGTGCGCGTCGGAAGATGTGACGACCGGGAAATCGGGAAAGAATTCACGCGCCTTCTCCAGATGCGCATTGGGCGAAACCTCCAGCGCGTCGAATTTCATCTCGTCCGGGATGCACCCGTACTTTGTCGCAACGCTGAAAATAGGTCTGTCGACATGGGCCGCAACTGCAATGCCTCCCAGCGGCCCGGCCTGTTGAAGAACCTCCGTCACCTTCAGACTTGTCTTGCCTGTGAGCATATATTCCGCCAGGCGCACGGTTCTGCCGTGCATATCCACGACCCGCTGGCTGCTGTGCATTGCGGCGTTATTTTCCGCCTTGTCCAGGTGGGCATAGATGATTTCCTGCATCTTGAGCGCCTGTTCCGCGGTCGGGAACAAAAGCGCGATGTGCATCTCCTCCGCCGATGTAACCTCGATGCCGGGAATCACCAGCAGGGGCGTCCCCGCCGCCGCCAAAACGACCTGGGCGGTATTCTCCGCGCTGTTGTGGTCGCAGATGGCTATGACATCCAGGTCCCGCTCCAGCGCGGTCTCGACTATGGCCTCCGGCACCATTTCGCCTTCAGCACACGGCGACAGACAGGTGTGCACGTGCAGGTCGCAGGCCGCTATCTTGGTTATCCGCGAGAGCGGGTTGAGCAGCGACCACAGTTTGCCGGCGATTTCAAATGTGGAACGGGTCGCAGTAAAAAGCGGAACGCCCTCGCGCTCCGCAAGATTCAAGGTGCCGTCGTCAATCTGCGCCTCGGCTATGATTACTCCCGCCAGTTTCTTGAGCGCCGCCACGGCGATGACGTTGGGCGTGCAGCGCACAGTTATCCAAACCTGACCGTGCCGGGCGCGGTGGATGATATTGCTGAGAACATCGCCGACAATCACCCCGTTCACCTGCGTTTCCAGGGATGCCGGTTCGGCACAGCCCGCTGCAGGGGAAAGGCCGGCCTTGTCGATTAGTTCTCGCAACTTCATTTCTGCCTCTCCGGGGAATCGCTTTTATTCCCTGATAAGGATAAGATTCAGCGTGAGGTTGCGCGGCCGCGGCTGTGTGCTTAACCCGGTTGCGAACTATGTTCGCCGCAGCCGCGCATTTCACATATGGCAAGTGAAATGCCAAACGGCGTTATCGGCGTTGTCCTCGAAGTTGACCTGTAATTATCGGGAGGCATTCCGAGGCGTATTTGCTTGTCAGAGCGGGAGATAGGAGAACTTGCACGATGCAGGGCTGATTTTGAGTCTTTCGCTACGTGAATATCGGTGAAGCGAATCCGGCGTGGATATTAGGGGACGTGTGGGGTGTAAAGGCTACAGTTGAGGTCAATGCCCAACAGTCTGGCTAAATGCCAATTCCTCCGCGTCAGAGGTAATCTTCGCGAATGCTGTATTCTTTCATCTTCTGGTATAGCGTTTTGCGGTCGATTCTTAGAATTTCCGCCGCCCTGGTGCGGACACCGCCGGTCTGGCGAAGTACCTCGAGTATCCGTGCCCGCTCTATCCTTTTCAGGTAATCCTTCAGCGACGATGCCGGCGGGTGAATCGAAGAGTGCTTTCCTTTATTAACCAGGGTTGCCTCGGACAGGTTGAAATCTTCGGGCAGGTCGGCGGAATGTATTATTTCCTTATCGTGCATCGCGACCACCTGCTGCACAAAGTTTTCCAGTTCGCGCACGTTACCCGGCCAGTCGTAGTCCATCATTCTCGCCAGCGCATCTTTCGAGAAGCCGCGCACGCGCCTGCCTGCCTTTTCGGAATGTTTCTTCAGGAAATGCGCTGTGAGCAGAGTTATGTCGCTCTTGCGATGCCTCAGCGGGGGCAGGTATATCGGCAGTACGTGAAGCCTGAAGTACAAATCATCTCGAAAATTCTCGTCCTTTACCATTTTCTGCAAATCCCGGTGAGTGGCGCTTATCAGGCGTACGTCTATCTTTTTACTTTCCGTGCTGCCGACCGGCGTTATCTCGCGTTCCTGCAGGGTGCGCAGGAGTTTCACCTGAACGGCGGGATTTATGTCGCCGACTTCGTCCAGGAAGAGCGTGCCCCCTGTGGGCGACCTCGAAAAGGCCGACCTTGTCATAGTACGCGCCGGTAAAGGAGCCTTTCTTGAATCCGAAGAACTCGCTTTCCAGCAGGCTTTCCGGTATGGCCGAGCAGTTGATGACGACAAATTTATTGTTTGCCCGGGCGCTGTTGTAATGCATCGCGCGTGCGACCAGTTCCTTGCCCGTTCCCGACTCGCCGTATATGATGACGTTTACGTCGTTTCGGCTTGCCTTGGTGATGAGCCGGTAGATGCGGCGCATCTCGCCGCTCTCGCCGATGATGTTATCGAACGCATATCGTTCCCGCAGTTGCCCCCGGAGTTTGACGTTTTCCTTTATAACGGTGCGCTTTTCCATCACGCGCTTGACGCTGATAATCAACTCGTCGCCGGTGAGGGGCTTGACAATGTAATCTTCCGCCCCCCTCTTTATTGCATTGACGCTGGATTCCACGGTGGCGTATGCGGTCGTGATTATGACGGATGTGTCCAGGCGGCGCTTTTTCAATTCGTCGAGCATATCCACGCCGTTGCCGTCCGGGAGTTTCATATCGGAGATAATCAGGTCGTAATAGTGCTGCTGTAGAAGTTTGAGGGCCGAGGCGAAATCTTCCGCGGTATCCGTGCCGAATCCTTCGTCTTCGAGGACTCGCCGGGTGGACTCCGCGAGCGCGGTGTTGTCTTCAAGAACCAGGATTCTTGGTCGCTTCATTGTTGCCCTCTGGCGTGAAATTTGCTTTATTTTAACAAAGGAAACCGTTTACTCAAGCAATTTCGATGCGAGGTGTTCACTAAATGCAGCGAACTCCAAAAGCCTTGAGGCTTCACATAGCCATTTTCGGAAGGCGCAACGTCGGAAAGTCTTCAATCCTGAACGCGCTTACGCACCAGCAGGTAAGCATTGTGTCCGACGTGGCCGGCACCACCACCGACCCCGTGGAAAAGACGATGGAACTCAAGCCCATCGGACCCGTGGTGTTCGTGGATACCGCCGGCATAGACGACGAGGGCGCGCTTGGAAAACTCCGTGTCGGCAAGACCCGCCAGGTATTCGACCGCACCGATGTTGCGCTTCTGATTACGGAGCCCGGCCCCTGGACGAACTACGAGAAGGCCGTCACAGAACAACTTCAAAAACTCGACATTCCCGTCATCGTCGTAGTCAACAAAATAGACATCTCCCCTCCTCCTGAAAAACAACTGGACGAAATACGCGCATCCGGCCTGAATCCCGTCCCCGTCTGCGCGCTATCGGGAGAGGGAATGGACAGGTTGCGCGAACAACTTGTGCAGCATACACCGGAGGGATATTTCGACTCGCGCAGAATCATCGCCGACATCATAGGACCGAATGCCCTCGTTGTCCTTGTCGTGCCGATTGACCTCGAGGCCCCCAAGGGCCGTCTCATCGTTCCGCAGGTTCAGACCATCCGCGACATACTTGATGCCGACGCGGCCTGTGTCGTCGTCAAAGAGACCGGCCTGAAGCAGGCCCTTGCACGACTCAGGGAGCCTCCCGCGCTTGTCGTAACGGATTCGCAGGGCTTCGAAAGCGTGGCACGCGACACGCCGGAGGATGTGCCGCTCACGTCCTTCTCGATTCTATTCGCCCGCTTCAAGGGGGACCTGGCCGAACTCGTCCGAGGCGTCACCGCGATAGATTCGCTGAAGTCGGGGGACCGGGTGATAATCGGAGAGGCGTGCACACATCATCCCGTCGAGGACGACATCGGGCGCGTCAAGATACCCCGCTGGATAAACCGGCGCGTCGGCGGCGGGGTGAAGTTCGAGGCGTTTGCCGGGCGTGATTTCCCCGAAGACCTTTCACCGTACAAACTCATCATCCATTGCGGCGCCTGTATGTGGAACCGCCGCGCGATGCTCACCCGGATAATGAAAGCGCGCGAGGCCGGTGTCCCGATAACCAACTACGGGCTTGCAATCGCATACCTGCACAATATCCTTCCGCGCGCCCTGCGGGGAATCAACGCGGTCACTACAGACCGCCCGCAGCCGGGGAACACCTGAACCACAGAGACCACGGCCTCTACAGGCCGTCCGCCCGGTACGGGCCTGTATGGGTAGGGACGGAGAACACAGAGATAAGACAAGAGGCGAACGGTGACTCCGCTTCGCTCCGCAGGCAACGGGCAACAGGCAACGGAAAGCGCAATTAGCGACCGAACAACCAGGAACGGTTCTATTCACAACGCAAAAGGTGACTGTCACCAATTACGGAATCGAACGAGACCTGCGAGTGAGATTCGTAGATTGGTGACTGTCATCCTTTTGCAATGCGAAAGTCGGGGCGTAGAATAGAACCGTTTCTCAGACGAGCAAATTGCATTGATCCGAAAGGCAAGATTCAGCCCGGTCGGAAAAATCTCGTGGCATCGAGGCGGAGAGAGTTGTAAAATATGGAGAAGGAAGTATTCGGCTTTTCCGGGCGCTTGTAAAAAGGAGATTTTCTATGACTGCCTATCGTCACGTCATATTCCTAATTACCGTACTTGCATTTCTTGCCGCCTTTCTCACGTTTGTTTCCGGGTGCGTTGGGGCGGGCTATAAAGCAGTGGAGAGCGAGGGGCGTGACGAGGCAACCGGCCTGTGGAAAGAGATAGTACACGAGAAGAGTGGAATCGTGTTGCGTCTTGTGCCTGCCGGCGAGTTTTATATGGGCTCGCCGAGTAGTGAAAGTGGGAGGGGCGGTGATGAGGGGCCCGTGCACCGTGTGAAGATAAGCAAACCATTCTACATAGGCAAGCACGAGGTTACGCAGGAGGAATGGAAGGCGGTAATGGAAAACCATCCCAGTTATTTCAAAGGCGATAATCTGCCGGTTGAGACGGTGAGTAGGAAAGACGCACAGGAGTTCTGCCGGAAGGCGGGCGGGGGCTTGCGCCTTCCATCGGAGGCGGAGTGGGAATATGCCTGCCGGGCGGGCAGCAGGACGCGGTGGTGTTTCGGGGATGATGAAAGCGCTCTTGATGAATACGCCTGGTACAAGGATAACTCCGGGGAAAAGACGCACGAGGTTGGCAAGAAGAAGCCGAACGCCTGGGGGTTATACGATATGCACGGCAACGTGTATGAATATTGTGAGGACTTGGGGCACATGAACTACAATGACGCGCCGGAAGATGGCAGTGCCTGGACCACGGGCATGCGCGGGGGGCCGTCCTGCCGTGTGTGTCGCGGCGGCTCGTGGGACGACATTGCAAGGTACTCACGTTCAGCCTATCGCGGCGTCTCGTGGGACTACATCGCGGGGTTCGCACGTTCAGCCAATCGCGGCTTTCGTGTTGCACTGTCTGTTCGCTGATTTAGCCGCAAGGGAAATTTTCTATGACTGCATATCGCCATATCATATTCCTGATCGTGATAGTTGCACCCTTCTTTTTGTTCAATATTGAAAATGTTGTACCTTGCCTGCCGTTCAAGATTGACGGTGATGAGAACCTTTTGTCTTCCGATTATAGAGCAGTGAAGAGCGAGGGGCGTGATGGGGCGACCGGCCTGTGGAAAGAGATTGTACACAAGAAGAGCGGGATAGTGCTCAGGCTTGTGCACGCGGGCGAGTTCGATATGGGCTCGCAGATATTACCTGAAGAGGTCGTGCGCAAGTATGGGGGAGATGCAGCGGATTATAAAGACGAGCATCCGTTACACAAGGTGAAGATAAGCGAGCCGTTTTACATCGGCAAGTATGAGGTAACGCAGAAGCAGTGGAAGGCGGTAATGAAATACAATCCCTGTCGGTCCAAAGGCGACAACCTGCCGTCGACAGTGAGTTGGGTCGACGCGCTGGAGTTCTGCCGCAAGGCGGGCGGATGGCTGCGTCTTCCTACGGAAGCGGAGTGGGAATACGCCTGCCGCGCGGGTTCTAATACACAATGGTGTTTTGGGGATAATGAAAGCATGCTTGGTGAATACGCCTGGTACAGAAATAACACGGAGTGGAGTGCACACGAGGTCGGGCAAAAAAAGCCGAACGCCTGGGGTCTTTATGATATGCACGGCAACGTTTTTGAGTGGTGCCTTGATGTGTGGCATAGTAATTACGACGGCGCGCCGGGAGACGGCAGTGATTGGACCACGGGTGAGGACCAGTCCCACCGTGTCCTTCGCGGCGGGTCTTGGGATGCCGACGCGTGGGGCACACGTTCAGCCGATCGCGACTGGTACCCTCAGGGCAGTATGAACGAAAAAATGTTCGACAGCAGGGTCGGTTTTCGTGTTGTCGTGGCCGCCGAAAAAACATCTTGAACCACAGAGACCACAGAGAACACAGAGAAGCAACAAGAAATCGTTAAGATGCCGGTTTGAGGAAAAGAAGCGGGCGAGGCCCGCCTCTGTGGTGAGTAAGAGGAGTTTCCTGCTTCTACGCCCTCCTCCACTTTATCAGGACGACCCAGTCCTTGTCGGCATCCCGGGGCGGGCGGCCGATGGCG
>JBDRIB010000261.1:0-3468 GCA_043816375.1 Planctomycetota bacterium
GGACCTGCACGTAGAGCCGATAATGGGACTCGAAGGCGTGAAGGAAGCGGCACTGAAAATCGAAAGCGCCCTGCCTGACTGGAAATTTCTGGAAGGCGTGACAGTCAGGGTCGCAGTCGCGCACGGGCTCGGCAACGCCCACAAAGTATTGTCAAAAGTCGCCGCGGGCGAGGGAGACTACCACTTCATAGAAATTATGACCTGCCCTGGCGGATGCATCGGCGGCGGCGGCCAGCCCAGGCTCACCACGGACGAGGTGCGCAGGGCGCGAATCGCATCCATATACAGGGAAGACGAAGGCAAAAAAATACGCAAATCGCACGAGAACCCGGCGGTCGGGCAACTCTACAAGGATTTCCTCGGCAGACCGCTTGGTCACAAATCCCACGAATTATTGCATACTCATTACATTCAACGAGGAAAATTCAACGAACTCCTCCCCGAAGAAACGGAAGAACCGGAGGAGATTGTCGCGCAAGAGAGATGAGAACCATTAACCGGTTGTCTCCATTTTGAGGTAGTTTAGCGATGGGCGTCGTAACCACAATCAAGGAAAAGTGCCGCAGGTGTTACACCTGCGTGCGCGAGTGCCCGGCCAAGGCGATAAAGGTCGTCGAAGGCCAGGCAACCGTGATTGAGGAACGCTGCATCACCTGCGGCAACTGCGTGAAAGTATGCAGACAGGAAGCAAAGAGCATCCTGAGTCACAAGGAACCTGTCTTCGATATGCTCGAGGGGGACGGCCGGGTAATCGCCTGTTTGGCGCCGTCATTCCCGGCGGCGTTCAACGCCGTCCAACCGGGACAGGTCGTCGCCGGAGCAAGGGCACTGGGGTTCCCGGAAGTCTGGGAGGTGGCGCTCGGCGCGGCGCTGGTGAGCACCGCGTACGAGAAACTGGTTAAGCGGAATAACGGCAAGATGCTTATAACAACGCCCT
Organism: Planctomycetota bacterium; assembly: GCA_043816375.1. GTDB lineage: Bacteria > Planctomycetota > B129-G9 > B129-G9 > B129-G9 > JBDRIB01. The sequence goes on from JBDRIB010000261.1 coordinate 938, forward strand.
GTCCCGCTATCGTCGGCTATGTTGAGAAATATCTCCCGGAACTTATACCCCACCTCGCGCCGGTCGTTTCGCCGATGATCGCACTGGCGAGAGCGCTGAGGTCAAGGTACGGCAATGCGCCCAATATCGTATTCATCGGTCCGTGCATCGCCAAAAAGGTAGAGATGGAAGACAAGAACGTAGCCGGGCTGGTGGACGCGGTGCTTACCTTCAAGGAATTTCGCGAGATGCTCGCGGAGAAAAACATAGACCTGTCGGGCCTCGAGCCGGCGGACTTCGACGGTCCGGACTCCGGCGTGGCGCGGTCGTTTCCTATCTCAGGCGGGCTGCTGAAGAGTTCCGGCCTGAGCCAGGACGTGCTCGAGAAGGACATAATAGTCTCCGAGGGCAAGGACCGCGCGATACCGCTGCTTCGCGAGGCACGGCGGGGCGAGGTGCATGCAAAACTCCTCGACGTCCTTTTCTGCGAAGGCTGCATCGCCGGGCCGAAGATGATTAACGAACTGAGCACCTTTCGCAGGAGAGAGATTATCGCAGACTACGTGGCGTGGAGCATCGAGCGCTCACGAGCGCTGGGCAAAGAGGACGGCAGAAAGGTCTTTGCCGAAGTGGATATGAGCCGCGTATTCACCGCCGATGACCAGAATCTGCCGTACCCGACCGAGGAAGAAATCACCTCGGTGCTCGGAAAGATGAGAAAATTCACGGTGGAGGACGAACTGGACTGCGGGGCCTGCGGCTACACATCCTGCCGCGAGAAGGCCGCGGCGGTCTGCCAGGGCCTTGCGGAGCCGGAGATGTGCCTGCCATTCCTTATAGAAGGCCTGGAGGATGCGTTGGCCGATGTGGAGAAATCTCACAGCGCCTTGAAGGCTGCGCAGGGCCAGTTGATACACGCGGAGAAACTGGCCAGTATGGGGCAGTTGTCCGCAGGCGTTGCGCACGAACTGAACAACCCTCTCGGCTCAATCCTGCTGTACGCGCACCTGCTAATCAAGGAACTCAGCGGAAAGGACAAAAGGGCTGAGGACGTGAAGATGATTGTGTCCGAGGCGACAAGGTGCAAGAACATTGTCAGGGACCTTTTGAATTTCGGCCGCCAGGGCTCGGTCAAGAGAGAAACGGTGGACATTAACGAGATTATCGAGAAATCGCTGGGGGCTTCGAGCGCCCTGCAGAATTTTGACAATATCAAGATTGTGAAACACTTCGACGGCAAAATACCGGCGATGTCGGTTGACGCAAATCAGTTGCAGCAGGTCTTCGTGAACCTGGTAAGCAACGCCGTCTGGGCGATGAAGGATAGCGGCACGTTGACCCTGACAACCAGGATGAAAGGCCGGTCGACAGTCGAGGTGCTTGTGCAGGACACCGGCTGTGGTATCCCGAAGGAAAACCTGAAGAAACTGTTCACGCCTTTCTTCACCACCAAGAAGATGGGCGAGGGCACCGGCCTGGGGCTGGCGATATCCTACGGGATAATCAAGATGCATTCCGGACAGATAAGCGTAGACAGTACCGTGGAAAAAGGAGCAACATTCAAGATTGAATTACCCCTCGTTACTGCGCAGAGCGAGGTTTCGTAAACGTACTGTATTCGAGAGGTTTTCAACAACTGTCTCAGTGGCAACTTTCGGAGGAACTGCCATGAAAGCCGACGAAAACACCGAAAAGAAAGTCCTGATTGTTGACGACGACATGGACTTCATCGAGGCCAACAAGGCCGTACTCGAAGAGGCCGGCTACAACGTAACCTACGCCCTTAACGGCGAGGACGGGTTGAAAGTGGCCCTCAATGACAAGCCAAATCTGATCGTCCTGGATGTGATGATGACCACGATGGGCGAAGGTTTCGACGTGGCCAGGGAACTCCGCAAAAACCCGGATACAAAGAAGATCCCGCTGATAATGCTGACCGCTATCAACCAGAAAAGCGGGTTCCCCTGGAAGTACGACTCGGACGAAACCTGGGTACCGGTGGACATCTTCCTCGAAAAACCGGTCAAGGCGAGCGACCTGCTCCAGAACGTCCGGCGGCTGCTCTAGCATCAATCCTTGCAGATTGTCCCGGGGAGCCGCGATGGAAGCATCGGCGCATAAAGAGCAGGAGGCGAAGGCCGTGGAAGCCCGCATCCTTGTAGTTGACGACGAACCCGGCATACGCGAGGGCTGTCGCAAGGTCCTCGAATCTGAAGGCTATGCCGTGGAAGTCGCCGAGGATGGGCTGCAGGGCTGCACTATGGTCACAAGGAAAGAGGAACCCTTCGACCTGGCTCTGATAGACCTGAAGATGCCGAATATGGACGGCGTTGAATTGCTGGGCAGGATACGGGAACACGACCCGGAGATAGTAACCATCGTTATCACTGCCTACGCGACGCTCGACACGGCTATCGAGACCACGCGCAAGGGCGCATACGGCTATGTGCCGAAGCCCTTCACGCCGGACGAACTACTGCTGATTGTCAGAAGGGGACTGGAAAAACGCGCCCTCTCGCTCCGGGCAAGGCGCCTGCAGGAAGAGCGCGAGC
>JBDRIB010000262.1:0-9224 GCA_043816375.1 Planctomycetota bacterium
TTGAGTATGGGTACGAGTCAGGGTCCAAGAGGTAATTCCAGAACTGTTCCGATTAGTCGGTGTAGAAGTCGGGCAGGAGTTTGCGGAGTTTTTCGTTGAGGAATTCCATCGTCGCTTCGGCGGTGTCCAGTTTCATCGCCTTGCGCGCGATGCGTTTCGCCTCGGACTCGCTTATCGAGCGGATGACCTGCTTTATTTCGGGAATGATCGCCGGCGTGGTGCTTATCTCCCTCAGGCCCATCCCGACGAGAAGGATGGCGAACGTGGCCTCGCCGCTCATCTCGCCGCACATACTAACTTTTATATTGTGTTTGTGCCCGGCCTTGATGACGTTGCTGACCAGCCGCAGCACCGCAGGATGGCCCGGCTGGTACAAATAGGCAAGGCGTTCGTTGACACGGTCCACCGCAAGGCAGTATTGAATCAAATCGTTCGTGCCTATGCTGAAGAAGTCGGCCTCCTTTGCGAAAAGGTCGGCCGTCAGCGCGACGGACGGCACCTCGACCATTATCCCGACGGGAATTTTTTTGTTGTAGGGCGTCTTCCGCCGGTCGAGTTCCTCCATTGCCTCCGCAAGCACCGCCCTGGCCTGGCGCAACTCCTTCAGCGAGGAAATCATCGGGAACATCAGTTTAACGTTCTCGCTCAGCGCGCTTGCCCGCAGCACCGCGCGCAGTTGTGTCTTGAACACGCCGGTGTTCTGCAGGCACAGCCTGATGGAGCGCAGGCCCAGAAACGGGTTCGGCTCTACGGAGCGCTCTTCGTCGTCGTAGAATTTATCCGCGCCGATGTCCATCGTGCGGATGACAAGTTCCCTCCCCTGCAATTGTTCTACGGCCCGGCTGTAAACTTCGAAGTGCTGTTCTTCGGTCACGTCCGCCGGGTCGTGCGCGTAGAGGAACTCCGTGCGGTAAAGCCCCACGCCGCCCGCGCCGGCCTCCAGCGCCTTGCTGATTTCCCAGGGGAACTCGACATTCGCCAGCATATTTATCAGCACGCCGTCCTTTGTCTTTGCAGGAAGACTTTGAAAACGACGCAGGCCCCGGCTGAACTCGGCGTAACGCCTGCGAGCGCCCTCGTAGCGTTCCAGCGTCTCCTCGTCCGGGTCGATGATTACCGTGCCGCGGTTGCCGTCGATGATAAGCGTGTCCCCGCCGGAGACGTCGGCGCTGATTGTTTCCAGCCCGACGACCGCCGGGATGCCCATAGCGCGCGCCATAATTGCGGTGTGCGAGGTGCGGCCGCCGCCGTCCAGCGCGATGCCGACGACTTTCTCCCGGTCAAGTCGAGCGATGCGCGAGGGGGTCAGGTTGTGTGCGATGAGTATGACCTGCTCGCTGAGGCGGCTCAGGTCTTCCCTGCGCTCACCCAGAAGGTGCCGCTGGAGCCGCCTTTGAATGTCCTGCACGTCGACGACGCGTTCGGACAGATAGCCGTCGCGGACGGCTCGCAGGTTCTTGATATAGACGCGAAAGACGCGGGATGTGGCGGATTCTGCGGTGAGGTTCTCTTCGCGGATGAGGCCGACTATTTCATCGTGCATCGTCCTGTCGGCGAGCATCGCGATTTGCGCCTCGAAGATGGGCACGCATTCCGGGCCGGCTTTTTTCAGCACCTCGTCTTTCAGGTCGAGGAGTTCCCCGGTGGCCGAGCGGAGGGCCTTTTCCAGGTGCGCGATTTCATTGTCAACGCTCGAAGGGGAAACGGTTCTGCGCGGGATGCGGTAGTCCTCGCTGTCGAGGATGAATGCTTCCTTTATAACGATGCCCGGTGAGACGGGTATGCCTTTTTTAATCTCCACTGTATTCTCCGCCCGCCGCGGGTTATCCCTCGTCGAACTTGCCGGAGATCAACACCTCTATGGCGGCCATAGCGCTGTCGGCGTCTTCGCCTTTTGCCACGAATTCCAGCATCATACCCTTCGACGCGCCCAGCGTCAGCACCGACATTATGCTCTTGGCGTTTACTTCCTTTCCCTTGTGCCGGATAAGGATTTCCGACAGGAAGCGCGAGGCTGTTTCGACCAGCTTCATTGCCGGCCGGGCGTGCAGGCCTTCTTTATTGATCAATTCGAATTGCTTTTTCAATTCCATTTTTCTCTTGCTGACTCCCGGGATGGTGAACACCGTTTCCTGGATGATTCCCGGAAAGGTGACAGTCACCTTTCCATATCCGGCGGAATCTGAAGGCTTACGCCTCGCCGTCCACTTCGCACAGTAGTTCGTTCATCTCTCCGGCGTTGCGCGCGGCCTTGAGGAATTTGACGAAGTTGCCCTTCCTGCACAACTCCAGAATTCGCCCGAGGACAAGACGGCGTTCGCGCTGCATCTCCGGCGGGTAGAGAACAAGGAAAAAGATGTGCACCTTTTCTCCGGTAACACAGTTGAAGTCCACGCCTGCAACGGACCTGCCCAGCACGCCGTAGACTCCGTCAATCTCCTCGACCGCCGCGTGCGGTATTGCGGCGCCGCCGCCCACGCCGGTGCTGCCCTGACTCTCGCGCTCGAGCAGAATCTCCACAATTTCTTTCTTGAAGCCGGGCTTAATAACGCGGGCCGCGACCAGGGACTCGACAACTTCGCCAAGCACGCCCTCGATGTCGCTGGCCTTCATTTCGGGGATTGTGGAGCGCTTCAGAAACAGTTTGTTCAGTGCGATTTTCTCGCGGTCTTGCGCGGACAAATATGCCTCTCCTTCATTCAGGTGCGCCGCATCCTCACCGCAGCCGGTCGGGTCGCGAACGGCGAAGCGGGAAAGAGACTGCGGCGGCAGTGTTATTCTTTTCTGCGCTTGTTCTTGAGAATGTCTTTCTTCTTGCGCAACTGGTGCTCCATTTTGTCAATCACGTCATCGATGGCGGCGTACATATCGGCGTGTTTGCTTTCGGCGACAATCCGCGGGCCACGGTCCTGGTGCAGTATCAGTTCGGCGCTATGCCCGTTGTCGGCGGCGTCAAGCACAACGTCGACGCTTACAACTTTGTCAAACAGCCTGGGCAGTTTTTCAACCTTTTCCGCCGCGTAATCCTTCACCGCCTCGGATATGTCCATATGTCTTGCAGTTACGCTTATCCGCAAATTGCCCTCCCCTTCGGTTAAAAATGTAACGGGAACTAAAGCATCAGGGATACGTGTGAAGGGTATTGCCGTTATCCGGCCGGGTTAATCTTAACAAAATCACCCGATTCATTCAATATCAAAGTCGCGGAAGCGGAAAGGATTCCTTCTGAAGCAGGACATCCGACCGCCGCGCACATATTTCAAATCTGCGCGGGCGGGCGGTTGAATCCGCCGTATTTCTCTGATATTATACTCTATCGGCGGCGAACCGGCAAAAATGCAGGGCACGCTCGAAGTAATATTCGCTGACATCTGCGTATTTTTATGGCGAAAAGCAAAAACGTAACAAAGGCACAGCGCAGGTTCATCGCGCGCAACTGCGCGAAGATGACGGAGGCCGAACTGGCGGACCGGCTGGGCATTCCGGAGGAAGCGGTTCGCGCGGCCATCGCCCGGACTGAGAAGCGCCCCGCTTCCCGCCGGAAGGCCGTACCGCGTTCCGGCGCACTTCGCAGGTCGCCCCGCGCCTCGGCGCTCTGCATTCTCGCCGTCGTCGTTGTCTCCCTTATTGCATATATCAACTCCTTCAACGCCGAACTCCTCTTCGACAACCAGTCCATCATCGTGGACAACGCCCTTGTCAAAGAGCCCCGCAACGCGCGTTACATCTGGACCAGCGACTACTGGGCGGGCAGTCCCGGACGGCGGAGCAATCTCTACAGGCCGCTTACAATCTATTCCTATTATCTTAACAACCACCTCCTCGGCAGCGGCCCAGACGCCAAGAGCGGAGAGGTTCACCCGGCGGGGTATCATATCGTGAACCTGATGCTCCACGCGGCAACCGGCGTGCTGGTCTATTTCCTTGTGTTGCTGCTTCTGCAAAAGAGACCCGTCGCCCTCTTTGCCTCTCTGCTTTTTGTCGCACACCCGATTCAGACCGAGGCGGTCACCAATATAGTGGGCAGGGCCGACATACTCGCGATGATGTTCACGCTGTTTGCGTTAATCCTGCATATGAAGGGCTCCGAGCCCTGGCGACAGAAGCGGGTGAAGTTCTACATTTTCGCGGCCCTCTTTCTGCTCCTCGGACTGTTGAGCAAGGAAAATGCGATAGCGACGATAGCGCTTGTCATCGTGCTCGACATACTGTTCACCTGGCGCAGTTATGCCTCGGACGCCGGAGTCAAAGAAGGCGGTTTCTTCAGATGGTTCGGCTCGCACGCGGTGAGGTGCTACCCGTTTTACGTCGTAATCATTGCGGCGTGGTTCGTCGTCAGGCTTATCGTGCTTCCGCCGGTGCCGGAGCAGTTCGGCTTCAATATGGACAATCCACTCTCACTCGCGCCGTTTTTCCAGCGCGAATTTACCGCGATGGCCGTGCTGGGGCTGTATCTGTGGAGACTGGTTTTTCCGCTTACCCTCTCGGCTGATTACTCATTTAATCAGATACCGATTGCCGAGACGATATCCGACCTGCGCTTTCTTGCGTCCTTCGCGATTATTATCGCATTGTTCGTTCTTGCCGCGGTTTTCTGGAAGAGAAACAGAGCCGTCACCTGGTTCATTCTGTTCTTCTTCATTGCGATTGCCCCCGTGAGCAACGTCTTTGTCATTACAGGCACGATAGCGGGCGAGCGGCTTTTGTATATGCCGTCGGCGGCGTGGTGCGTTTTGCTGCCACTGGCTGTCTTTGCGCTTTTTGGCCGTCTGCTGAAAGGGAGGGAAGGCGCGCGCGTGGTGGTGCCGTGTATCCTGCTGGCCGTGGTTGCGGGGCTTTACGCCGTGCGGACTATTGTGCGGAACGAGGACTGGCGCGATGAATCATCCTTCTGGAAGGCCACATACGAGGCCAGCCCGGACAGCGTCAAGGCGCTGCACGGCCATGCGCAAATGCTGTGCAACCAAGAACAACCCGATTACGACGGGGCAATCAGACTGCTCGAAAAGGCCGTCGGCATAGCGCCTATGAGCATCAAACACTATTCCACCCTCGGGGACGTGTGGGGCAGAAAGGGATATAGTTTTGAGCGTGCAATCAGGAGGGAAATGACGGATGAACAGGTGGAATCTCTCCTGAAAAAACGAAACGATTGTTACAAAACGGCCTATGAATGGGCGCTGAAAGGGCTGGAGGTGGACGACATAAGAAAAAGCGAAATCAGGAAGGTAATGATTGAGCAGGGAATGAAGGAATCCGAAGTCGAGGTGCCGGGCACCTGGTGGCAGGTGTACCTGCCCGTGGCCCAGGTATTCCGGAGAATGGCCGTGGTATATGACTACGAGGGGATGAGAAACAAAGCGAGATACGAAGAAAACGGGAAGAAAGCGGTCAAACTGCTCGAAGATGCGGTCGGCTACTGCAAGGAGTCGGTCCTGGGCAACCTCCGCAGCGATTTCGCACATAAGGAACTCGCGATTGCCTTGCTGGAACTTTCCTGGCGTTTTCCCGAAGACAAGGAGAGAAGCGCCGCCCTTCTCGAAGAGGCCCAGGTATCTCACCTGCGGGCGGCAATCGTTGCATTCGGAGCGGAGCCCGGTATTGCCTGGAAGAGAATCGCGAGGGAGATGGGGCTTGACGAAAGGCCCGGGAGCAATGTTCCGCAGATTAATACGGCGGCAAGGTCGCTGGTGATGCTCCACCTGGCCAAACGCGACAGGGAGAATGCGGAATATCTGGCCGATAATCTAAACAAGATGTACAAGGAAATTCGCCGGGACGAGTTGCTGCCTCTGCTGAAAGAAAATTTTTCGAAAAAAGACGAGCGTATCTGGACGGGCGAACGGCCGCCGGGTTAAGCGCAGAGAGGCGGCGCCCGCAACGTCTTTCAATATCGCGACAGAATTTCCTTGATAAATACGCCGTCAAAAGGCATTATTTGCTTATCAGTCTTGGCTCATTATTGTTCTTTGCATCGTTAAAGAAACATCTGTTACGAAAGGATGACAGTCACCTTTCGTGTTTCACTGGCAAGACAAACGTCAATAATCGGTTCCTTGATATGGTGGGTGGTCGGTTCGGTTGACTGCCGTCGCGTGGCGGCAGCGGAGAGTAAGGGAGTCTGTCTTTGCTCGGGAGGTGCGCTATGCAATCTACCGAAACTCCGTACGTTCCGCCGCAACGAGGTATGCCCACGGCGGCTGTGATGCATCCCAACTATCGCCTTCGCGCTTTCATCGTATTCTTCATCTGGTTCGTTCTCGTCGGCCTTGTGCCATTTATGGACAGCACGACCAACACCGGCGCGCTGTTCAATTTTAATGGAGAGGTCAAAAAATTCTTCGATGCCAAGCCCAACTTCATAGAGGCGGCCCACTGGGTGCTCAGCATGGCGTTCCCCCTGCTTTTTGCAATAGTGCTTCTGTTTTTCTGCCCATCATTCAGCGAGCGAGCGCTGGGTGCCATGCTCTTTCTTATGGGCGCCGTCCACTGGCTCCTCTACGCGCTGGGCCCGGTGGTCACAATCATTTCGAAAAAATCCCTGGGCCTGTTTTACGCGCCTCTTGCCAATGTGGCGGAGGCGGACCGCTGGCGCGAGGCCATTCCCTACTGGGCGTTGATGGTGCTTATGTACTGGTTCGTCCTGGGGGTATTTGCGATATTCGTCCGACGCAGAGGCACGCACAGGGGCGTGTTGATTGCGCTCAAGGCGGCGATAGTGCTTGCACTCATTTATTTCGTGCCTTTCTGGCCCGACGGCGCCGATAAATATACAAGCCTCTGGCACCGGTTGATGAGCGGCAACAATTCTTTCCTCAGACTCATCCTCTCCCTTGCGCCCCTTGTTACGGCACTGCTCGCCCTCCTTTCGCTCACCGGCATAAGGCGCAAGCGTTTTCTGACCGGTCTTGCGGGCGCGCTTCTGTTTGCGTACCTTTTCCTTCCGTTGTGGACCGGCGTGATGGCCGTGGGCGCAGAGGACTGGACCAATGTCAAGGCCATAGACATCCCGCGCACCGTCTGCAACAAGTTTGTGGATATATTCGTAGTGGTGCGCGGAGACTGGTGCTGGCCCGTGCCCGGTTTCATACTGCCTTCCATCTTCCTGGCCGGGATGGGGATTTTCCTCTTCACCGCAGGACAGGGCAGAAAACCCGTCGCTTTTTATGGAACTTCCGCCGCCCCTCCGCGTCATATGTAAGGGTGGGCTATAGCAGGTGACTGTCACCAATTACGGAATCGAACGAGCCCGGCGAGTGAGATTCGTAGATTGGTGACTGTCATCCTTTTGCATTCGTAGAATAGAACCGGTCCCGGGATGCTCCGAGTCCCCTACCGAGCGGCACAGTCCCCCTCGAACCAACCTCGGGATAAATTCAGACCGTGCCCTACATTGCCTTATTTTATCACTTCGACAATCCTTCCCGGTCGTATATAATATAGCAGAATATCAGAGCGCGAGAGCAAAACTCTTTACGGAGGAACTGCAATGCAACGCGGAACGGCGCTTACCAGTGCGGTGTTTTTAGTTATGTGCCTCTTTATCGGCACGTGGTTCGGGCTTTGCGCGGCGAACCTTAACGCATTTCAACCTCTGAACGTCTTTACCCGCGAGGCACTGGCCGGCCTGGGCGTTTCCCTGACGGACCACGGCCTCGAGCGCGTGAGGGAACTTCAGAGACTCATTGAAGAAGCCCCTCCGGACAAGAAGCCCATATACGTGGCCGAAAAACTGCAGGAGTCCGTCGTGCACATACAGACTATCTCGGAACAGCCGGCCGCCGAGGGGATTCCGGAAGAGTTCTACAGGCGCTTCCGCATCCCCCGGCCCAGACGCGGCGGACAGGCCAGCGGCGTGGTCATTGACGCGGCAGGCCTGATACTCACGAACAATCACGTCGTCGCAAACGCAACGGAAATCTACGTCAAACTTCACGACGGAAGAGTAAAGAAGGCCGAACTGGTCGGGGCCGACCCGCGAACCGACCTCGCGGTCATTCGCATCAAGACCCCCGACCTGAGGGCGGCCGAACTCGGCGATTCCGACAAGATACTGGTCGGCGAGCAGGTGCTTGCCTTCGGCAATCCGTTCGGCCTGTCGCACACGGTTACGCAGGGGATAATCTCCGCCAAGGGCCGCTCCAACGTCGGCATCGCGGATTTGGAGGACTTTATCCAGACCGACGCCGCAATCAATCCGGGCAACAGCGGCGGTCCCCTGGTCAACCTGCGGGGCGAGGTAATCGGCATCAACACGGCAATACTCTCCAACACCGGCTCGTACAGCGGCATCAGTTTTGCCATCCCGATTAATATGGCGAAGGCCGTAAAGGACCAGTTGATAAAAAGCGGCGTGGTTACGCGCGGCTATCTGGGCATAATGGCCGATGAGATTACACCCGACAGGGCCGGAGAACTGGGGCTGGAAGGAAAGAAAGGCGCGCTGGTTGTGGAAGTCACGCCGGACTCTCCCGCCGCAAGTGCGGAACTGAAGCCCGACGACCTCATCATCGAGTTCGACGGCAAGAGCATCGACGGCTTTTCCTCGCTCCGAAACGCCGTCGCGCTGACCGAAATCGGAAAGAAGGTAACGGTAAAGTACATCCGGGGCGGAGAGGAGCGCCAGACCGAGGTCACCATAGTCCAGGAACCGCAGGCCGAAACATACAGCGGCGACGTGCTCGGGCTGGTGGTGCAACAACTGGACGACACGCTTCGGAGCCGCTACCGCTATGGGCGCGACGTTGAAGGCGTTGTGGCTGTGGAGGTAAAGCCGGACAGCATCACACGCAGTTATATCCGCGAGGGCGTGGTCATATCCAGAATAGCAAATCTGACCCAGCGCACCGACACGAAGGTGCGCACCCTCGATGAATACAAAAAGGCCGTTGAAGCCATTAAGAGCGGCGACCAAATCAATCTGGAACTCCGCTCCGGTCCGATTACCGGCTCGCGCAGTTTAGTCGTTCCCTGACCGGCCGGCGAACGGTTCTAATTAAAACGCAAAAGGTGACAGTCACCAATTACAATGGACCTGTTCTATTTACGGAATCGCGCGAGTATGCGAGCGCGATTCGTAGAATAGAACAGGTCCTCATCTCCAACAACAACGGGTCAGACCCTTCGCTGGCGGATTCAGGCAAGACAAACCTGAAACAGGCTGTTTTCGCCAGACGTGCCTGCTGAAATGCGCGTTATTCCGGCTGCTCGACCATCGGCGCGAG
>JBDRIB010000263.1:0-7115 GCA_043816375.1 Planctomycetota bacterium
ACAATTCTACAGATTTTGAGCGTCACCCTTTTCGAAAAAACCCCGATATCACGGGCTTTTTCAGGCGGTGCCGACCGAATCCGTCAGGCCCCGTCGGATAACCAGATGACCCTCTTTACCTTATAACCGGACAGATGTGCCTTTCACCTTTGACCTGGTTTCTCTTTCTTCAGGCGCGTCGTCAGTTCGCCCGTGCGAACCGGGTATCGCCCGGTGAAGCAGGACGTGCAATACTGCCCGGCCGGGTTGCTGACGCATTTCAGCATATCGTCGATGCCGAGATGTCCCAGGCTCGTCAGGTTCAGGTACCGCACCGTCTGTTCGGGCGTCCTGCTGGCCGCGAGTAGTTCCGCGCGCGTCGGGAAGTTTATCCCGTAGAAGCACGGCGAGATTATCGGCGGACAGGTAACGCGCAGATGTATTTCCTTCGGGCGCGCGTCCCAGAGGTACTTGATGATGTTGCGGATGGTCGTGCCGCGCACGATGCTGTCCTCGACCACGACGATTCGTTTTCCCCTGAGTACGCTTTCGACCGCGCTCAGTTTTATGCGCACGGCCTGTTCGCGCTGGACCTGGTACGGCTGTATGAACGTGCGGCCGACGTAGTGGTTTCGCACAAGCCCGCGGTCGAGCGGTATGCCCGACTCCTGCGAGTAGCCCATCGCCGCGCTGTTGCCGGAATCGGGCACGCTTATCACGACGTCCGCATCAACCGGATGCGCCCGCGCGAGCGCTGCGCCCAGCCTCAGCCGCACGTCGTGAACCGTGTCGCCGAATATGACACTGCTCGGCCGGGCGAAGTAGATGTGCTCGAAAATGCAGTGGTGCGGGCGGATCGATTTCGGGTCGCAGAAAAAGTAATTCCTGATTCCGCGCCGGCTGATGCGCACGACTTCGCCGGGCCTGATTTCCCTGACAAAGTTCGCCCCCGTGGGCGGGAGCGCGCTGGACTCGCTGGCAATCACGTGGCCGCCGTCGTCGGTCCTGCCCAGGCACAGCGGCCGGAAGCCGTTCCGGTCTCGAACGCCAATCATCTCAGTCGGCGTGAGGAGCAGCAGCGAAAAAGCGCCCCTGATTGTGTTGAGGCAGTGTTTCAGCCTGCCCCGCCTGGGCGATGTTTTCGCCATTATGTGCGCGATTACTTCGCTGTCGCACATAGTCTGGAATATGGAGCCGGCCTTTTCGTAATGGTCGCGGAGCGTGCGCGCGTTGATTAGATTGCCGTTGTGCGCGATGGCTATGCTGCCTCCGGCGTAGTTGACGATGAGGGGCTGGGCGTTGAGCACGGTGCTGACGCCGAAGGTGGAGTATCTAACGTGTCCCGCCGCGGCGGGGTTGGCGAGTTCGGTCAGCGTGCGGCGGTCGAAGACGTCGGTCACGAGGCCCATTTCCTTGTGGCCGATGATTTCCTTCCCGTCGGTCGAAGCGATGCCTGCGCTTTCCTCGCCCCTGTGCTGAAGCGCGTAAAGCCCCCAGTAAACGCGCTCCACCGCGTCGCGGGAGCCCCACACGCCGAACAGGCCGCAGTTGTGTTTGATGTGCTCACTCACCGGGGATATTATAGCCCTTTATTTTCAGAAAACCAGACGCGCCGTTCGCAAGAACGAGACAGTCTCCGGGTAATCGGCTACGCGATTAGTGCCATCACCCGCTCGTTGAGCCACCACACCCACTCCATCGGAAGCCACACGTACATCGTTATGAAAAACGCGCAGGCGATGTCGTATGCAATCGAGCCGCGCTTGAAGTCCAGGAAGATTATCCGCAGGAACAGGCCGAAATTCGCATCGAGGGCCTTCTGCATACTGCCGGTCTTGTCAAGGACGCGGAGTTTCTTGCGCGTCAGAAGAATCCTGTGCAGCGCCGTTATGTGCGGGAAGATGGCCAGCACCCACAGCGCGATGCCGCCGCGCCACAGCGTCACGCCGATTATCAGCATTATCAGCCGCTCGACTCTGCCCCAGTAGCCGTTTTTCAACTCCGGCAGGACCTTCTCCGCGCGGCCGCGCGTGTAACTGACGGCATACGCGGCGGCGATTGCCGAAAGGATGACTATGACGGGCGCGCCATATCTGACGGCCCCTTCGTGCGAACGGACGGTGTAGATGAGCAGGCCGGAGAAAACGATGATATCGGAGTATCGGTCGAGGCAGGAATCGAGGAACGCGCCGAAGTTGGTGCTCCTGCCGGTCAGCCGCGCCACCGCTCCGTCAATTGCGTCGAAGAGCACAACGCCGACGAGCGTCAGGCCGCCGGCGGTGAATTTCCCCAGCACGAAAAGCAGCGCGGGCAGGAAATGCAGCAACATACCGAATATCGACAGCGCGTTCGGCCCGATGCGCAGGGCCTTGCACGCCGCCGCGACGATATTCGCGTAGCCGTAGATTATTTTTTCTGCAATCCGAACGAACATGGGCACATTGTAATATCCCGGCGGCGTCCCGCAAGATAAAGTTTCTGCGCGGGATTCCCCCGGCGTTCAAGGCCTGTGACGCATGTTCCGCATTCCGCGAAATCTGCTTCGCCCGGTGAAATCCGTGGTGAGGGGTTTTTATTCAGGGTGTTTCCGCTCACCGTAGTTTTGCAGGAGTTCTGCCAGCATTTTGCGGAATTCGGCGCGGAGGGGGGCGGGCTTCAGCAGTTCGGCGTCGGGCGCGAACTTGAGAAGGAAGCGGAAAAGCCACGGAGTCCCGGAGGCCGTGAGCGAAAGCACCACGCGCCCGTCGGGCAGCGTCTTTACAATGCGCGCAGACAGCGCCTCCCGCACGCGCCGCGCGGCCCACGGGGTGAAACATATCTCGCAGCGAATATGCTCCGCGTCCGGACGGTAGATGCTCCTGCGGCGGTATTTCGCCGGTTGGAAGCGGCGCGGGAACGAAAATTTTTCGCCGGTCGTTTCCACCGACTTTATGCGGTCGAGGCGGAACAGAAGTTCGCGCCGCCGAAAATGGCAGTCGCCCGCGAGATACCAGTCGCCCGCGTGCTCGACAATCGCGTAAGGCGATACTTTTCTCTTCGTCATCTCGCCCCGTGTGACGGAATAGTATTCCATCACGACCTTCCTTTTCTCGCGAATCGCGGCGCGGAGCGAATCGAATTTTTCCCTCGCAAACCGTGTCCTGTCGGCGGCGGCGACGGCGGCTGTCCCCGCGGACAGGGGGGTGGCGGGCGACATTGCGCGTTCGATTTTCGACAACAGGCTTCTGACCGGTTTGAGATACTGGCTGCCGGCCTGATGCGGCAGCGACTCAAGCAGAAGCCGCAGACTCAGACCCTCTCCGAGCGAGAGCCGCACCGGCGACTGCATATGCGAGGCGAAGGTGAGCGAGACCTCGTCGCCCCGGCGCACGTAGCCGATGTAGTTGTCGGGCAGATACGGCGGCACGCCGCACATCAGCGCGCGGTTCAGGTGTTCCTCCACCATCCGCTCCGGGCAGCCCATCAATTCGGCAAGGCGCGAAATCTTTATGCCCGGGTTATGCTCCACGAGCGAGACGAGGAGGAGAATTTTCCCGATGTCTTTGGTTTCGCTTGTCACGGATTATCTTTAATTGTCTGGCCAATGGAACGCGAAAGGATGACAGTCACCATCTACGAGCTGGCCCCCCGATAAATCGGGGGCCTGCGCTCCGTAATGGTGACAGTCACCTTTCGCAACAATTCAGTACGACTCTATTGCCCGGCGCAGAGTCCCGGCGGCAAGTTTGACCAGCGAAGGAGGACCCGTTATTCGCGCGTTGCGGCCGAACTTCAGAACCCAGTTGACCAGCGCCTGCGGGTCGGTTGCGCGCACTTCCAGTTCGCCCCAGCCGTCTTTGCGCCGACGGAAAACTTCGCCGGCCGAGCCCGCGCCGGCCCGCCTGCTTTCCTCTATCATCCAGGCGATGTCCGGGTGAAAAATCACCTTCGCGCGCATCGGCTTTCCCTTCTCATGCAGTTGCCACCTGACCGGGCCGACATAACGGCGTATGTCGAAATCCTTCGGAATTCTGTAATCGGGTCCCGTCTTCCCGCCTGTAAATTTCAGGTTCGATGCAAACCTCTCGACGTTCCAGACCCGGATTTCGCCGTGCTCGCGGCACAGGCCCACCAGATACCATCCCCCGCTCCAGACGGCAAGGCCGTATGGGTCTGCGGTTGTGCGGCGCGGCCTCGCGCGCGCGGGGCTGTGATATATAAATGATACGCTTTTTCTCCGGGCAAGGGCGCCGGCGAGGTCTTCCCGCAACTTCTCGGTTTTTCTGGAAGTGGGCAGGCCGAGCGAAAGCACCATCTTCTCGTCCGGGAATTCGATGGCATCCACCTGCGCGGGCATGCTGGCCACGAGTTTCAACAGCGCGCTGCGCGCCTCCGCATAGACTCCTCTTTTCGCGCCCGCCAGACCGGCCGCAACGACGCTGAGCGCGAGCGCCTCGTCGGTGCTTATCGCGATGGGCGGCAGGAAGAAATTGCCCTTGTTGATTATGTAGCCCTCGCCGATGAACCGGGTCGCCTGCACGAATTCAACCGGCACGCCCATCGCGCGCAACTCGTCCTTGTCGCGCTCGAAGCGCCGCTTGACGGACGCATCGTCGGCGTCATCGTCGTAGCCGACGGCGTTGCCGCGGATGTCGGCCCACGTCACCGGCGTCGGCGACTTGAGCAGATACGATATGAGATTGAGCAGCCGCTCGTATTTCGGAATCTTTTCCATCATTTGCATTCAGGTAAAACGAAACCAGATTCTATTGTCGTTTTGCTCAATCTCAAGCATAAAATTATTGTTGATTGTCTTGCCAGTGAAACACGAAAGGCGACTCCGCCCGAGGCGAAGAACTGTCAACATTACGATGGACCTGTTCTATTTACGGAATCGCGCGAGGGTACGAGCGCGATTCGTAGAATAGAACAGGTCCTGGGATGCCCCGCGTACAGTCCTCGGAAGGAACAGTTTCTGAAATGCGCCATAGTCTTCGCTGAAAATCCGGCGCGCATCCTGTCTCCCGCAAAATTAAACTTTTTCTTTGACTTTTTCTTTTTTCGTGTTTATCTTTAAATGCTCTCGAAGGCTGGCAAAAAGGTTTCCTTTTTGGAGGTACGGACTATGAGGCGCATAATCACGTTGACGGTTATAGTGTCGGTGACGGCTTTGCTGTTCACGGGTTGCACGCTTTGCGAAAGAGCGCGCGTTGGCGGCCTGGCCGCACCCGACAGGGGAATGGCAATGACCGAGGCCGGCATAACGGGCCGGTTGCTTACACCGGGATTGCATTCCGACGCAACAATCAGGCCGATTATTTACCCCGGCGCGGTGGGTGCCGCTACCTACAATTTCAACCGGAACGTCGTATTTACTCCTGTCTTGAGGAATCAGTCCCTTACCCCCGGCGCGTACAGATTGCCGTTCTTGGGGCTTATGCCTGTTATCAGATTGCTCAACCCGGTGCGGTGGCTTGCTCCCTGGACTGCGCCCGGCGGTATTCGCTAGGGGCAATGACGAGCCCATAGGGGCCGAAAAAGCGGAAAAATTGCAGGAGAGGGCGGGGATTCCCCGCCCTTTTTTGCCTTTTCAAGAACCGCATCTTTGTTGACCACATCTCCCGATGCTACTATAATCCCGCATTCTCGATGATTTTTGTTTTTTCCATATTTGTCTGCGGAGGATGAAATGAGGTTCGAGATATCTACTCAGGCGGCGGAGAAGGCGCGTACCGACCTGCTTGTGCTGCCGCTTTTCAGCGATGAAGAAAGGCTGTCTCCGGAGGCGAAGCGGCTCGACGCCGCACTCGCGGGAAAAATCTCCGCCCTGCGGCGCGGCAAGGACTTTTCCGGAGAGACCGGCGAACAGTTCGTGCTTTTCGAACCGAAGGGCGTCGCAGCGAAACGGTTTATGCTCGTCGGCCTGGGCGAAAAGAAGAAGTTCGATTCCGAATCGCTTCGCGTCGCGGCCTCGCTTGCGGGAAAACTGGCTGTGAAAAGCGGGTTGCGCGAGATTACTTTCGCGGCGCGCAAGTTTGCGGGTCTGTCTCCGGCCCTGCAGGCGAAGGCCTTCGTGGAGGGAGTCCTGGTCGGCTCGTACTCTTTCGAGAAACACAAGACGAAGAAGAAAAAATCCCTGCTCCGGACAATTCGCGCCGCCGGGGTCGCGCGAGCGGACGCGGCGGCGGTGAAGACGGGCGGCGGCGAAGGCCTGATAACCTCGCGATGCGTAAACTTCGCGCGGGACCTGGTCAACGACCCCGCCAACTACGTTACCCCCGCCTATCTTGCGGGCATTGCCAGGCGGATAGCGCGGCAATACCGGATGAAGTGCAGAGTCTATTCCCGCCGCGAGGCGGCCGGGATGAAAATGGGCGCCTTCCTTTCAGTCGCCAAGGGCAGTGACACGCCGCCGTGCTTCATCACGCTCGACTACAACCCGGCCGGAGCGAAAGAGACGGTCGTCATTGTCGGAAAGGGCCTCACATTCGATTCGGGCGGCATAAACCTCAAGACCGGCGACTTTGGAAATATGAAAGGCGATATGGCCGGCGCCGCCGCCGTAATGGGTATTATGGCGGGTGTGGGGGAGATGCGCCTGAAGCGCCGCGTTATCGGCCTTGTTCCCGCAACCGAGAATATGCCCGGCGGCCATGCAATACATCCCGGCGACATCGTAAGAAGTATGGCCGGCAAGACAATCGAAATAATCAACACCGACGCCGAAGGCAGAATGACGCTCGTTGACGCCCTCACCTTCGCCGAGCGCTACAAACCGGACGCCGTGTTCGATTTCGCGACGCTCACCGGCGCCTGCCAGGTCGCGCTGGGCGATTCCGCTTCGGGGCTTTTCGGCAACAACGAAAAACTTATCTCGCTGGTCGAACAGGCATCGAAGGAAACCGGCGAACGCGTGTGGCACCTGCCGATGTGGGACGAGTTCAAAGATATGATGAAAGGCGACCTGTCCGATTTGAAAAACGGCGGTGCCCGAGGGGGAGGCGCGTCCAGCGCCGCGGCGTTTCTCAGCAACTTCGCCGAGAAATATCCGTGGGTGCATCTCGACATTGCCGGACCGGGCATTCTCGACAAGCCCTACAAGTATCTGGACAAGGGCGGTTCCGGCGTACCGGTGCGGCTGATGCTGAATCTGCTCA
>JBDRIB010000264.1:0-56929 GCA_043816375.1 Planctomycetota bacterium
CGGCTCCCGCGTGGGCGCTGCGGGTGTTCCGGAACATCTCTCGCGCCCGATAGCCGGGCACGACCGGGTCGTCGCCCTGCCGAAGCGGCTTTATGAAATGAAACACGCCTGAAACGCTGTCACGCGGGGCCGGAGGGCCCCGGCGTGTGCGAATTCACTGCGAGAAGGGCTCGAAGGTCGGCCAGAAACCGTTCGGCGTTAATCCTTCCTGCAGCGAGTTGCTGTTCGCAGAGTCTCAGGTTTTCTCGAACATATTCCGGCAGCGATGTTCTGGATGCAAGGGTTTCTATTGCGCTGCCGCCTCCGCCGACTTTCTGTATCAGGTCGGCGACGGCCATAGCGACGATTCCCGCGGAGCCCAGCGTTATAAGGATGCCGGACAGAATCTGGACTTTCATCTTCACGTCAAAAATCGTTGACGATAAACCGAATTCAGCAGAGGCCACCTCTATCTGAATGAAGATAAAGATTGGATACGTCAACGCCATACATTGCATTAATATCTTTCCGGCCCTGGCAACGCCTCTGCCCTGGGAAGCCCTGAACGTGTGAATAATGGAAAGGACAATCGTCGCAATCCACGAAGAGAGAAGTATCAGGCCATAGACCATCGTTATTATGGCCGTCGGTCCCATTGCCTTTTCCGGGGGCTCCTCCGAGGGCTTCTCCGGAGCGACAGAGCCGACGATTACTGCTATGTACAGGAAAAACAGGACAGTGGCCAGGAGCATAAGCGCCGGCGCGCCGGTGGCGATTTTCGAAGCGCGCCCGCCGCTTCGGAAGGCCGCGGAGTACAGCCCGCCAAACAGAAACCCCAGCGCAATTACCGCAATGCCGAAAACCTTCATGCTCTCGGGCTCTCGAGTAGCGGGTACGACCCCTCCCAGCGGGTCCTCAGCGGCACCGACATCCGACCTCTCGGACAAACCTTCTCTGGAAAGCCACATCACGTCCAACCGTTCTACCAGTGAAACATTCTCCACCAGCAGGAACCCGAGCAGGAGCAGAAGCAGAACGCGCACTTTACCGCGGGCAAAAAGAGCCGAAATAACAGCAAGAACACTCAAGACAAGCCCTGTAATGAGGAAGAAGGTCTTGTCCGCCTTGTCCCTCTCATCTTCCTTCAAAGATTTATCTCCGTCTTCCCATTCTCCGAAAGTAATAGCGCCGTAAGTGACATACGCCAAAGCAACCACGGCCGCAAGCAAAATGACGCTCACCATTATCCGCGTGTCCATAACTGCTCCTTTCAGAATATCCTGTCTCCCTGCAAAGACCTGCGCTGGTGAAATAATATAGACAAGATGTGAAATGTCAAACAATTGGCCTTCCCGAGCCCTTGAGTCCTCAAACGACAATAGCCACCTGTCGGGGATACCGGGTTTTGATGTCGCGGCATTTTCGGGTATAATGAAATTGAGCGTGTTTGTGGGGACGTCTATGACCGCGAAGGAATTCAAGAAACGGATTGCAAAAACAGCGACGAAGCGCGAGGCGCTTGTGGCGCCGGTGCTGTTTGTCGCGTTTTTCTGCCTGTATGCGTTACTGGAAGACGGAACGGTGTGCTCAAACGACGGGTCTTCCTATGCCCTGACGAAATCCATCGCGGAGAGGGGGAATTTCTCCATCGGCAGGGATGACGAAGTCGAAAGAATCAGGAATCTCACAAAAAAAGACACCGGTTCCCGAGAAGAACTGGAAAAACTGAAAAACATATATCTGACGCCGCTGTACACGGACAACACGCCCGAGAACGCCGAAAGATACTGGCTGCTTACCGAAGTGAATGACTATGCAAAAAGGGATGGCAAACTTTACACGGACCGCAGCCCGGGGACGGCGTTCCTGGCCGTGCCGTTTTATCTTGCAGGGAAACTGGTTCTGAGCATACTTCCGCCTGAAAAGGCTCCGTTCCTTCATCAACCGGGAAAAATCAGGCGGAGTCGATATACGGCATACTGGGAGGAACATATAAAGGCCTATGGCGATGGAGTTGAAAAACGTCACGAGATAGAGAGCGGCGAAAAGAAGCCGGCCCCTCTTTTCCGCACGGATTTCAACGGCAAGATGAAGGCGCTCTTCTATATGCTGGGTTACCTGGATATGGGCGAACTTCTGCCCCCGGAGCCCACAATAAGTCCCGCCGAGAAAACCAGGCAGTATTTCGCGGCGCTGCTGCCCGGTATTCTCACCGCGCTTGCCGTGGTCTTCATTTATCTGTCTTGCAGGGTTCTCGGATTGAAGCAGTTGTCGGGCGTCGCCGCCGCGCTGGTGTACGGGCTTTGCACGGTGCATCTCAGGTACGGTACTGTTTTGTTCACCCACGCCGCGACCGGCTTTTTCGTCGTTCTGTCACTCTATATCACGTTGCGAATCGGGCATGCGCGCAGAACGGGTATGGCGAACTACCTGCTGATGGGATTTGCCTGGGCGATGACTTTCATCTGCGAATATCCGTATGTCCTGTTCGGCTTCGGGTTTGTTCTGTACCTTTTAATACGCGACCGCAAACGAAGAATATCCGCCCGGGAATTGCTGCCGCGCTACGGTGTGCTGGCGCTGGGCGCGCTGATTCCGCTGGCGGCGTTCGGCGCATACAACGCGCAGTGTTTCGGAAGCCCTTTCACCACGTCGTACCAGTACCAGGTCGGCTATGATTTCAACAAGGAACTGTCCTTGGCATTCGCCGAGCCGGTTGATACGGGGCTGAATTCGTTACTCTTTGACCCGGCTTCCAAGGGACTCCTTATCTCAACGCCGGTAATGCTGCTGGCCATTGCGGGATTCTATTTCTTCTTCAAGAGGCACCGCGCGGAAGCGACGCTGGTGGCCGCGCTGTTTTTGCTGATGCTGCTGATTATGTCCATGAAGACCTTTCCGACCGCGGGCGCGTCGCGCGACCACCGCTATCTTGCGGCGGGCCTGGGACTGCTGGTTGTGGGCGCGGGCTTCTTTGTCGACGGCCTGTTGAGAGGCCGGGGCGGCAAAACGTGGCGATACCTCGCGCTGTCCCTGTTTGCGGGACTTTTTGTCTATTCGGCGGTCCAGGAGTTCCGTTTCTACCTCACCTTCCTGACCCCGCTTCCCGTGACGGAAAGACTGGCGAATGTGGAGATGCTCTTCCCGGGACTGCGCAGGCTCGTCCTTGTTCTTCCCTTTGCCGCGCTCGCGGGTTTCATATGGTACGCTGTCCGGAAGAAGATGCCCTTGCCTGAATTCGAGGAGAAGCCCGAAATGGTGAAAGGGAAAGTTCAGGCGAAAAAGAATCGAAAGGCTTCGAGAGACCGGAAAAGGCGAAAATGACAAGCGAAAAAAATCACGCAAACAAAATTGAACGAAGGTTCAAAAAAGTCATCGCCGTGATGCCCGCCTACAACGCCGCAAGCACGATAGAGAAAACCTACCGCGACATTCCAGAAGGCTGTGTTGATGAAGTGATAGTTGTTGACGACTGCAGTTCGGACGACACTGCCGGAATCGCGCGGCGGCTCGGCCTCACCGTCATCGTGCACGAAAAAAATATCGGCTACGGCGGCAACCAGAAAACCTGTTACGACGAAGCGCTGAAGCGGAACCCGGACGCGGTTGTTATGATTCACCCCGACTATCAGTACGACTCCAGTCTGATTCCCTACTTTCTCGGGTTTATGGAAAGGGGAGTCTGCGACGTAATGCTCGGCAACCGGATACGCACGCGGCGCGAGGCGCTCGAAGGCGGGATGCCCGTTTACAAATACATCAGCAACCGTTTTCTGACAATCATCGAAAACCTGGTGATGGGGCAGAACCTGGGCGATTTTCACTCAGGCTTCCGCGTCTATACCCGCGAGGTGCTCGAGGCGATAGATTATCGCAGGAACTCGGACGATTATGACTTCGACACGCAGTTCCTCGCGCAGGCGGCCTTTCTGGGCTTCAAACTGGGTGATGCGCCGATACCGGTGCGCTACTTTCCCGAGGCCAGTTCCATCAAACTGTGGCGCAGCGTCAGATACGGCCTCCGCACGCTGGTAGTCGTAGCGAAATACTTTCTCCAGCGAATCGGCCTCGCCAAATTTTCCCTCTTCAAGCCGAAGACTCCGCGACCCCTCTGAACTGCCGAATCAGGCTGCTGACGGCCATCGACAGAATGCCTATCGTTCCCAGAACAATCATCGTCGTTGCATATCCCGCCATTTCCGATTTCACGGAATATCCCGAACCCGGCTGACCCGATTGAATCCGGCTTACCACAAACAGGTAAACCGGAAAGGAAATGGCAATTGATTGTATCAGCGCCTTGGCGAACTTGGCGGTTCGTGCATCATTGGAATTCTTGAAATAATACAGAAGGGCAAGGACCAGCACCGTTATCACCATTATTATGATAAGGATGCAATACCACAAATTCAACATTGCCTCCGGATTGAGTTGGCCGTGTGAATCAGACAAACCGGCGAGAAAATTGCTCCAGGACATTCCCAGAATCGAAAAAATAACGACAAGTAACACAACCTTGCTGATTATCATTGCCACAGGCAGCAGAGCGATTCTGGACACGCCTGCTCTCCGGCCAAAGGCAGCGGCATGCGTCCCACCAAAAACAAGTGCGATCGCCATCACGGCGCCATCCGTCAGGAGAAGACCATAACGCCCAAACGACATTGACAGAACGTGGGGCATGCCGAGGTCGGACATTTTTTGAATCTCTGGTTCCTGCAGCCAGTGTGTGACGATTACCTTTTCCGGCAGATAGCAATTCCCCACCAGAAAAAATCCAAGCATGAAAAGCAGAAAGGGGCACAACTTTCCCGTGGTAACGAGCACAAGAACCAGTGTTGATATTGACAGCGTAGCCCCCAAAACAAACCAGATGATGCGCACTGTCTTGTCCCCGCCGTCGTCGAAAATTCCTTTCACAATTCCAAGCCAAACATACCCGGCTGCAACCATTGTTGCCAGCAAGACAACGCTCACTTTCGTTCTCGTATCCATAACCACTCCTCTCGAATCCCTGAAACTTCCCTGAAGAACCGCCCGATAAATCACGCTATGTGTTCAATGAGAATCTTCACGCCGATGGCTATGAGGATTAATCCGCCGAGAATCTCGACGCCGTGGGAAAACCGCCGGCCGACCCTCCTGCCGAGATTTATGCCGAGGGCGGAAAGCGCCGCAGCAACGATGCCGATTATGACCGCCGGATAAAGAATGGGCACTTTTATCATAGCCAGGCTCAGGCCCACGGCAAGCGCGTCTATGCTTGTCGCCAGGGACAGAAGGATGAGCGTTGCGCCGCGCGTGGGGTCGCCGCGTTTTTTATCCTCTTCGTGACGCAGCCCCTCCCATATCATTTTGCCGCCCACAAACGCCAGCAATCCGAAGGCGACCCAGTGGTCGAACTGGGCGATATATACGCGGACGGTCTGCCCGGCCAGCCAGCCGATTACCGGCATAAAAAACTGGAAAAGCCCGAAGTGAAATGACATTCGAAAGGCCTGCCGAAACGTTATCCTGCCCAGCACAATCCCCGTGCCGACGGAGACCGCAAAGGCGTCCATCGCCAGGCCGACTGCAATCACTATGACACTTGGAAAATCCAACTGCTTCGGCTCCTTTCGTTTTTATTCGATGAACAACAATTGTTATCTTACGGTGACATTTATCCGCCAATGTGTGTGGCGGAGTCACCAATCTACGCCCCGACTTTCGCATTATTATATATGAATGTCGATTCCGCCCGTTCCCCGTACGGGTCAGGGTCCGAATGGGTAATTGGTGACAGTCACCGATATTGGCGCAAAATCAGTCAACTTGAGTATTTTACAATTTTTCCGGCTGACTGTCGTCTCGGGGAAACCAGTTTCTTGTGCGCCTGCAGAAAGAGACGAGCATAAGCATAACGGGAACTTCTATCAGGACGCCCACCACCGTCGCCAGCGCAGCGCCGGAACCGAGACCGAACAGAGTCGCCGCCGTCGCAATCGCGACCTCAAAATGATTGGACGCACCTATCATCGCAGACGGCGCTGCGTCCTGATACCGCAGTTTCAGCAACCGGGCCAGACCGTATGCCAGCGCGAATATAAGACACGTCTGGATAAAAAGAGGTATCGCTATCAGAACGATGTCCTGCGGCGCGCGCAGCATCACATCGCCCTTGAACGAAAACAACAGCACCAGCGTGACAAGCAGCGCGCTGACGGAGACGGGCGTCAGGCGATGGAGAAATTTGTCGCGGAACCATTCGAACCCCTTCTTCCTTATTACCCACCTGCGCGAGAAGTATCCCGCTACGAGCGGCAGCGCAACGTATATGCCGACCGACAGGAGTATCGTCTCCCACGGAATCGGCATACTGTTCACCCCCAGCAGCCACCCGCCGAGCGGCGCGTACAAAAAGAGCATAGTCAGCGAGTT
The DNA here is from genome assembly GCA_043816375.1 of Planctomycetota bacterium. Lineage (GTDB taxonomy): Bacteria > Planctomycetota > B129-G9 > B129-G9 > B129-G9 > JBDRIB01. The sequence continues at coordinate 6,400 of JBDRIB010000264.1, forward strand.
GATGGCCACCATAACAAGCGTGTGCCCGGCGTTGCCGCGCGCCAGATAGCCCCATACGAGCACCATCGCAGTGCATGGCGCGATACCCAGCAGTATGCAGCCGGATATGTATGAGCGAAAAACCTCGACCGTCCGGCCGTCTTTCACAACTTCCGTCCCGGGAATCCAGCCCTTGAAAAGCACCGCCAGAAAGAACGTCGAGATGGCGAGCATTGTGAACGGCTTGATGCACCAGTTGACGAACAGAGTAAGCAGAACCGGTTTGGGCGTCCTGCCGGCGCGCACCACTTCGCCGAAGTCTATCTTTACCATTATGGGATACATCATAAAGAAGAGACATACGGCAATCGGGATGGAAACCTGCCTGACCTGGATTGCGTCCAGCGTCCGGGCGAGGTCGGGCGCTGCGCGTCCGAGGCCGATTCCGGCGAGTATGCACAATATCACCCAGAGATAAAGGTATCGCTCGAAGAAACCGAGCGGCCGTTCGGTTGTGTTGATTTCGGCGGACATATTCTCCTCTGGCAAAACGAAAGGTAGAACGAAAGGTGACTGTCACCAATTACGGCCCCGACATTCATATAAAAATAACGCGAAAGTCGGGGCGTAGATTGGTGACTGTCACCTTTCCAGGTGTCTCTTTATCCAATCAAAGAGCAATAATTGGGAACAGTGCGAAAAACCGGTACTTGCCCCTGAAAAATCCGGCTTTATATTTGAACGTCAAAGATATAATAAAGACAGTAATAAATTCCCACGAGAATGAAGATGACGCCGGTGATGCGGCGAGCCCATTTCTCGAAAGGCACAATCTTGTTGTAGACCCCGGCGACGCTCTTTGCGCCGAGCGCTATCAGCACGGCGAAAACCAGCACCGGCAGTCCCGTGGCCACACCATATATGGAAGGAAGGACGACGCCCGACTCGTAGTGCAACGCGAGAGGGAGCAGGCTCCCGAAGAAAAGCGCCGCCGACACCGGGCAGAAAGATAGCGCGAAAATCACGCCCAAAGGCAGCGCTCCCCATATACCGAGCGCATCGACGCGTTTCTGCATCCGCCCGTTAATGCCCGGTCCGGAGATGTTAATCCGGATGAGTTCCAGCAGAACCATGCCGACCAGGATAAGTATCGGCCCCAGCGCCTTGTTCATATATTTTTGCAGTGCGAACGAGAAATGTGGGGCCGAAAGCAGGCTCGTGACGAGAAGCACCCCGATTACAAGATATGTCAGCATCCGCCCCGCGGTATAGAGCAGACCTGCCAGAAAAACCCTGGCGGGGCTGCCAATGCGGCGGCTCACAAACGAGACAGCCGCTATGTTTGTGGCCAGCGGGCAGGGGCTGATTGCGGTCAGTATCCCCAGCCAGAAGGCCGACGCTGCGCCAATTAATATCTCGCTCATCCTGCTGCCTCGAGATAGGCCTGAACTTCGTCACGGATGTATTTCACGAAACCCGGCTTGTCATCCCTGCGCAGTAAATCCCAGACGCGATAAAGGTTTTTCCACTCCTTGCGCTGGCCGTCAACGCGCCGCTCCACTACCACAGACAGTGAAGTAAGTTGGAAATCACTTATAAAATGTTCGTTGCCCGGGCCTTGCACGTTTACGGTGCGCCATTCCAGCAGTCCCTCGCTTAACGCCTCGGGAAAACTGGCTTCCACGGCCTCTTTCGCGTATTTTTCCATCGTCCGGCAGGTCACGCAGCGCGCGCTGCCGTGGAAGTAGTAAACCACGACACTGTTCTTCACGGCGGGGGGTTGCTCATTCGACTGCGGCGGCGCGGTCTGGGCCGATTCTCTGACTATCAGGTAAATGACGCTCGCGGCAACAAAGGCGAGCAGAACAATGGTAATGACGGTTCTGGATTTCATGCCGGCAATCTCCTGCGAAAAAAGTTCCAGCCCTTTCTGGCGAGTTTGCGCGCGGCCTGGTCGGCGATGGTCCCTACGTCTGCCGCGCCGGAGCAGGCGAATATCAGCCGCGGCGCTCCGCTGCAACATTGTCCTGACATTGTGGTTTCTTCTATGAAAGGAATTTTTTTATCTCGTCGGTTGAAGGCACTTTGCCGACGCACTTCACCTCGCCGTCCACGGCGAGCGCGGGCGTCATCATCACTCCGAAATTCATTATCTCGTTGATGTCGGTCACCTTCTCGATGGTGTACTCCACGCCCAGCGCTCTGGCGGCGGCCTCGGTGTTCTCCGCGAGTTTTTTGCACTTCGGGCAGCCCGTTCCGAGTATCTGTATCTTCATCGAAGTTTCCTCAAAAAAGAACGCCGAAAATCATTCCTGAGATAGTCGCCATTATAATAACCAGCGAAATATACACGATCGTCTTCTTCGTGCCGAGCACGCCGCGGATGACCAGCATATTCGGAAGGCTGAGCGCCGGTCCCGCAAGCAGCAGCGCCAGCGCCGGGCCCTTGCCCATACCCGCGCCGATGAGTCCCTGAAGGATGGGCACTTCCGTCAGAGTCGCAAAATACATAAATGCGCCCGCGACCGAGGCGAAGAGGTTCGCCCACAGCGAGTTTCCGCCGACGAGCGACGCCACCCAGCGGGACGGAATCAGCGCTTCGTGCCCGGGCCTGCCGAGCAGGAACCCGGCGACGACGACTCCCGCCAGGAGCAGCGGCAATATCTGTTTCGCAAACCCCCACGTCGAGCCGGTCCACTCCTTCAACTCGTGCTTTTTGAACCAGAATACGAGCATCGCCAGCAATGCCACAAGGAACACCGCCGCGATAACGAACCGCACCGAATATATCCAGCCGTAAAGGGTGTCCTCCATCCCCTCGGCCGGTGCTCCCCAGTTGGCGAAAACCAGTATCGCTATCATCGCCCCGAAGAAGGCGGCCTGTTTCCACAGCGGTTTGCCGTCGTCCTCCGGCGCGACGAAGCCCGCGCCCTTCGCCCGTGTGCGTTCTTCCTTCAGGAATATCAGGTGCATCAGCAGGCCGACTATCACGCTGAACGCCACCGCGCCGACCGCCCTGCCCAGGCCGAACTGCCAGCCGAGAACACGCGCCGTCAGAATAATCGCCAGCACGTTGATGGCCGGGCCGGAATAGAGAAAGGCAACCGCAGGCCCCAGACCCGCGCCGCGCCTGTGTATCCCGCTGAAAAGCGGCAGCACCGTGCAGGAACACACCGCCAGTACGCTGCCGGAGACCGAGGCGACGCCGTAGGCGAGAACCTTGCCGGCCCCGGGGCCGAAGTATTTTATCACCGATGCCTGACTGATAAATACCGCGATGCCGCCCGCGATGAAGAACGCCGGCACAAGACAGAGGAGCACGTGCCTCTGCGCGTAGTCCTGTAACAGCGCCAGCGATTCAAAGAACGGTCCCTGCGAAAGGCCGAGGCTGTTCAGCGGCAGGTAACAGGCCGCCGCGAAAACCGCTATCATAATTAAAAATATCAGTGCCTGTCTTTTCATCTGCTCCCCTTTCGCGCCGCGCCGAGCATCTTCTGCTGGCGGCTGAGCCTCGACGAAACAACCTCCTCGATGCAGTCAAAAAACTTCGGGACGCACGGGCAGGCCAGGCGGTAATATACGCGCGTCCCCGCCCTGCGCTCCTCCACCAGACCTGTGTTTTTCAGCAGAGAGAGGTGTTTGGATACAGTGGACTGGTCGCAGCCGAGAACCCTGACGATATCACACACACACATCTCTCCTCCCGCCAGCGAGTCCAGTATCATCAGCCGGTTTTCATTGCCAAGTGCCCGTCCCACAATTGCGCGGATGCGGTAATACGCGGGCTTTCGCCGCGCACGGCCTTTGTTTTTCGCAGTTTTCATTGTGTCCTCGGCGTTCTTATTGCGTCTTCCGCGAACCGCAGAAGGTTCTCCATTTCTATATGGCCATATTACCATATATGAATAGAGATGTAAACACAAAATTCCACAAGAGGCGGCAGGGCATCAAACAAGTGAGTTCCGTAGTTCCGTGGAGCCGTGGGGCTGTGGTTGGAAAAGACATAATCCTGTCTATCCTGTTTATCCCTGTTAATGTTTTTTGGCGCTCCGCCACCCCTACGGGTGGCCTGCCCGGTACGGGCCTGTACTGGTAGGGGCCACAAATATAGGCGGACAAGCCTCTGCGGCTATTTCTTCTGCCTTCTGCCCTTGGAGCGAAGCGGAATCCCGACGCCTTTTGTCGGGGCTGCCTTCTGCCTGTACAAGTTTCCTTGCCACGTACATTCGGCGGTGTATAATTCTGTGCGGGAATTGAGGACCGAACTGTTTTGGGAGATAGCACTATGATTACAAGAAGGACAATTGCGGCGGTTGCATTGTGTTTGCTGACGGCCTTATGCCTTACTTCCAATCAAGACAACTACCAGCGAATCAGCGCCGGCGAAGAACCCCCCGAGGGTTCAAACCGCCCTGAGGATTCTGAGGCTCCGAAGGGCCATGCAGATCCGGGTATTGAAAAGGAAAGCCCGAAAGAGTGGCTTGAACACCTGACAGAGGGCTTAAGAGCAGATAACGAACCAAATAGCGAAAAAGCGGCTGATATTCGAAGTAAGGCTGCACTTGCGACGACCCTGTGTGATATTCGGTTCACCTTGGAGAACTGGGACACGCTTGTACCTAAAGATTTACAAGGATATGTTGCGATGGCCCTGTCCGACGAGGCATTTAATTATACATGGCCAACCGGGGGATGGGGGGACCTCCCGCCTAGCCCTAGTGTGCTGCTCCCTCGTCTATTCCCCAGTGAGACGCGGCAAGTATTGCCGCAATTGCGCGCCCTGTTCATAAAATTGGACGGGAGTTCAGAGGGAACCGGGGGTATATGCTGGCCAACTGAACCGGTAACGGGGGTCAGACGGTTTGTAATGGTGTACGCATCGGTTTTAGGTAGATTGCCTGATACTCTCGAGCACTTACGAACGAGATTCGGCAGCGATTTAACTGAGGGACTCTTTACACAAGAGGAATTGAGCGCAGCAATAAAGTCGGAAAATGAGAACCATCCACTCCGCAACACATTGCCCCACTTGCGTAAGCGATGGCATTTTGCGCAGGAGTTTATGTATAAATACTCAGTGTGCAAAGATCCGCTTGCCGACTACGCCCCGTCGGATGAACTTACCAAGAAAGTGGAAGAACTAATCGCAAAACTCGGCTCGGACAGCAAAGAAACAGTCTCGGAGTCCAGGAAGTCTTTAGCGGATATAGGGCTTGAAGCGTATAGCCTTCTGCAGAAGGCTGCGAAAGAAGGCGGCAAGCCGATCAGTGACGAAGCAGCAAGTCTGCTGAATACTTGGCCGTTCCTGGTTGTCACCGTAGCGAAGCAGGCGTCGGAGAAATACGAATGTAATCGCGACATACTGCTCCTGGAAATGATTGCGATATACAAACCTGATTTGAAAGACGCGGCTCTTAAGAGGCTTGCCCAGATATGCCCTGACGCGTTGGGGAACGCCCAAAAATGGACCAGGTATGAGTATACAGAATGGTATAAAAAGTATGCCCACTACGCTGTGTGGGACAATGACGCGCAAAGGTGGAAAATTCATGAGGGAGCAATTAAAGCGGAGATTCCTTTGGAGATTTGGGATTCTATACCATGGCCTGAATCGGCCAAGTCTGACAAGGACCGTGTTGCATACTGGGAGAAATTGACAGCCTATGAGAAAGAAGGATTAACAGAGTGGGCCTGGTTTAAAAAATATGAGAAGGAAAACCAAGCAAAATTGAAGCGCATCTTTCGTTTTGCCAAGCCAGATGACTCGTTATATTGTTGGTTCCTTCTCCCGCGCGATGATCGCGCACATTGGAACAAGTTCGACGTTAAGGCGAAATTTAGAATGGCGAGGGACGCCGAATCTCTATTAGACAAGTTGAAAGATAGCAAAGAGGGAATAAAGAATCTACTGGATGCAATACAGCACGGTATAGATTACGCTTTGTGGATGCAGATGCCGGAAGATACTCGTAAGAAATGGGATTCCCTCACATGCAAACAAAAACAAAAGTTGCTCGCCGAGGCGGAGAAGAAATTGCTTGAAGAGTCAGGCAACGGGCAACAGGCAGCAGGCAACGGTGAAGGCACAGAAGAAAACAAAGCCAAATCCGGGCAGACCGAACCGTCCGAATAGTATCAAGATTCATGGTTTCAAAGTTGCATAGGTGCAAAGGTTCAGAGCGACAAAGGCGGCGTCCGATTCAAGTCCCTATTGGTTTTTTCTGCGTTATTCCTCTCCTTCCGCGAATTCTGCGTTAAATACCTTTGTGTTCCCGCCGTTTCGGCCGGGCGGGCAAACGGGCGGAAATTCGGTTGACAAAATCGGCCGCCGGGATAAACTATTGCCTCGCTGACGAGCGGGTGTAGCTCAGTCGGTAGAGCGAGACGTTGCCAACGTCTAGGTCGTCGGTTCGAGTCCGATCACCCGCTCCATGTTTTTGCCGCCGACTGCCTGCCGGAATTTATGCCCTCACGCCGGGATTCGTTTTCTTTTGACGCAAGGCGTTCCGGGTGGTAGTATTTTGTCGGAACCGATTTAAGGAGTGCCGTATATGCCGGAAGACGTTGAAAAAACACCGGAAGACGTCGAAAAGACGCAGGAAGAAGAACAGGAAAAGATTAACCCGACCGTCTCTGTCGAAGATGCAGGTCCCTGCAAAAAGAAAATCAATGTCGAAATTCCCGCCGAAAAGGTGGCGGCGGAAATCGACAAGACTTACAAGGACCTGCTCAAAGAGATGGAAGTGCCGGGCTTTCGCAAGGGACACGTGCCTCGCAGCGTCGCCGAAAGACGCTTCGGCGAGCGCGTGAGCGAAGAAGTCAAAAGCGGCCTCATCTCGCGCGCGCTGGGCGAGATAATGGAAGAACAGAAACTTGAACCCATCGGCGAGCCCGCAATCGACGACATAAAGTTCGACCCCAAAGAGCCGCTCACTTATATCGCTACGGTCAACCTGCAACCTGACGTGAAATTCGACGACTACAAGGGTATCTCGCTGGAACGCAAGGTGTCCGGCGTCACGGATGAGGACATCGAAAAACAAATCGACCTGCTCAGGCGCCGTGGCGCGACGCACACGCCGGTGGAGCGCGGGGCAAAGGCGGGTGACCTCGCTTCGATGGACTTTACCATCGAATGCGACGGAAAGGGACTCCGCGACATCAAGGACGCCCAGTTGATTATCCACGGCGAATCGTTCTTCGGGCTGAATGTCGGACCGCTGGAAAAACTGCTTGGCGGCAAGAAACCCGGCGAGGCGGCGGAGGCAACGGCCGTCCTTCCGGATAACTTCCGCGAGGAAGAATATCGCGGCAAAGATGCCGTGCTTAAAATAACGGTGAAGGAAATCAAGGAGGAACAACTGCCGGAAGTGAACGACGAATGGGCCAAATCTCTCGACTACGATAATCTCGATGAACTGCGCGAGGAAACAGGCAAAAACCTCAAGAAACGCAACGAGGGCCTCGCCGCAGTCGGCCTGCACAACCAGGTGCGGGACTATCTCGTAGAGAAGGCGGACTTCGAACTGCCAGAAGACCTGGTGAAGACACAGGTCGAGGCTTATTTCAGGCGCAAAAGGCTTGATATGGAAGAAGAGGGAATGGAGCCCGCGCAAATCGAGCAGGAACTTCAGAAACTGCGCAAGACAGAGGACAAGGCCGAGGAGAATGCGCGGAAAATGCTGAATGGTTACTTTATGCTCAAACACATCGCCGACGGGGAAAAACTGTACGTGACCGAAGAGGAAATCGCCCGGCAAATCGCCGTCATCGCCGCCCGTTACGGCCGCTCACCCCAGGAGATGGCCGCGCTGTACGAGAAAACGGGTCTAATCGGCGAGTTGCGCGTTGATATGCGCGAGAAAAAAACCATCGATTTCATCATCAAAAACGCCGAAATAAAGGAAGCGAAATAACCCAGTCGGGCGTGACTTCAAATGATGAAAACAAGGAGGCACTGATTGGGTGACTGTCACCGACCCTGCAGGTGTCAATAATCCGATACAGGACAAGGAGGCACTGATGACCGTAATACCGATGGTGGTGGAAAAGAGCGGACACGTTGAGCGATACTTCGACATTTACTCCCGTCTGCTGAAAGACCGCATCGTCTTTATCGGCAGCGCAATCGACGACCATGTTGCCAACGTCGTAGTGGCCCAGATGCTTTACCTGCAAAGCGAGAGCAAGAAAGACGACATCAACCTGTACATAAACACGCCGGGCGGAGGGGTATCGGCGGGGCTGGCGATATACGACACGATTCAGTTCGTTGAATGCGACGTGGCGACCTACTGTATAGGGATGGCCGCAAGCATGGGCGCGGTGCTGCTCGGCGCGGGAGTAAAAGGCAAGAGGCATTCCCTGCCCAATGCGCGAATAATGCTGCATCAGCCCTGGGGCGGAATGCAGGGCACAGCCAGCGACATCGCAATACACGCCGACGAAATAATCAAGACCAAGAAAAGACTCATCGACATAATCCACGACGAGACAGGTCGTCCTGTTGAAACGATAGCACAGGACACCGACAGGGACTTCTTTATGTCCGCGGAGCAGGCCAAAGACTACGGCCTTATCGACGAAGTTCTGGTCTCCTCCCCGCGAGATAAGAAAACGGAAGGGGAACAGTGACCAAAAGAAGGAACGGACCGCCCGGAAGGGTGGAGCGCTGCAGTTTCTGCGGCCGCACCGCCGAAGACGTCGGAAGGCTTATCTCCGGGCTGCCCGGCCATTTCATCTGCAACGAATGCATCGAGTTGTGCAACGCCATACTTTCGGAGGACACCGTTCACCACAAGGCTCCCCCGCCCGGACAGTTGCACGAATTGCCCATCCCGGCCCAACTCGTTGAAGAACTCGACCAGTACGTCATCGGCCAGGAACAAGTCAAGAAGACCCTCTCGGTTGCCGTGTACAACCACTACAAGCGGCTCCTCATCAGTATGGATATGGGCGATGTGGAAGTCGAAAAGAGCAACATACTCCTCCTCGGCCCCACCGGCAGCGGCAAGACCCTCCTTGCCAAAACGATGGCTAAAATTCTGGACGTCCCCTTTGCCATAGGCGATGCGACGACACTCACGGAGGCGGGTTACGTGGGCGAGGACGTGGAGAACCTGCTGCTGCGTCTGCTCCAGTCCGCAAACTTCGATGTTCCCCGCGCACAGCAGGGAATACTGTTCATCGACGAGATAGACAAAATCGGCAAGACCAGCCACAACGTCTCCATCACACGCGATGTCTCCGGCGAGGGCGTTCAGCAGTCGCTGCTCAAGATGCTCGAGGGCACCGTATCCAACGTGCCACCTCAGGGCGGCAGAAAACACCCCGAACAATCTTACATCCAGGTGGACACCACGAACATACTGTTCATCTGCAGCGGCACATTCACCGGGCTGAAGGACATCATTTCGCGGCGAATCGGCAAGAAACTTATCGGGTTCAAACCGGGCGAAGAACCCGCAGATGAAAACCGGGCCCTGGGCGAACTGCTTGAGAAGGTCGAAGTCGAAGACCTGATTGAATACGGCATAATACCGGAATTTCTCGGGCGGCTGCCTGTTATCTGCGCCCTGAAGCCGCTGAGCGAGGAAGACCTGGTCCGCATAATGATCGAACCGCGCAACGCGCTTGTAAAACAATATCAGAAATTCTTCGAGATGGAGGAATGCGAACTGGAGTTCACCGAAAAAGGACTGAGGGAAATAGCAAAGAAGGCGCTCGAACGTGAGACCGGCGCCCGCGCGCTCAGGGCCATCTTCGAGGGCATAATGCTTGAGCCGATGTTCGACCTGCCTTCGCGCAGAAAAAAGGTTGGCAAGTACGTTGTGACTCTCAAAGCCGCTCGCGGCGAAGCCCCCCTGAGAGAAGTGAAGCGCCGTCCGCCGAAGGCCCGCGACATCGCCTGATTCAGCGCCGGATATCGTCCAGCGTAAAGACGTCTCTTGCCAGTTCTATCTTCGCCTCCCGCCTGCGAAGCCATCCCCAAAGTCCTTTGCGTTTGTGCTTCTTCAGCATTACGAAGACGCAGTCGAAACGCTGCGACATATCCTCAAGCCCGTGCTTTGACGCAAACGCTTCCGCCACGCCCGCGATTTGCCGCATCTTGTGCCTGTCGATGAACTCGTCACCGGAGCCGAATTCGAGAGATGTTCGCGTCTTGACCTCGACAAAGCACAACACGCCGCCGTCGCGCGCAACGATATCTATCTCGCCGTACCTGGTGCGATAGTTTTTTGCAAGAATGCGATAGCCATTTTTTCGCAAATATCGCGCGGCGAGTTTCTCGCCCAGTCGCCCGGTTTCAAAACTTCCTTTCCGCATCCGCGGCCTCCGCCATATTTCGCTCGGTGACTGTCACTAATTACGGTGGACCTGTTCTATTTACAACGCAAAAGGTGACTGTCACCATTACGGAGCGCAGACCCCGATTTATCGGGGGCCAGCTCGTAGATGGTGACTGTCATCCTTTTGCACTCGTAGAATAGAACAGGTTCTGGAATGCCTCTGGGGACAGTCCCCTGACGAGCGCGATTCGTAGATTAGTGACTTTCACCGAGATTCCGTTGCCCGTTGCCCGGTCAAGACGCAAAAAAAAAAGAAGCCGACGATTGTCGGCTTCCGGTAATGCATAACGAACATCCTACGCCTCGGCATCGGCGTTCTCGTCCGCCTGTACGGCCTCGTTTTCCTTGACTTCCGGCTCCGATGCTTTGGCTGTTGTCCTGGTTTTGCGCGAGCGCTTCTTTCGTTTCCCCCTGGATTCGGAGGCGACAATCAATTCCTTGACTTTCATCTCCTTGCCGATCTTTTCGCGCAGGTAGTACAGTTTCGAGCGGCGTACTTTGCCGCGCCTTCGCACGACCACGTCCACGATGTTCGGCGAGTGGATGGGAAAAGTCCTCTCCACGCCCTCGCCCTGGACGATCCGTCGGACGGTGAACATCTCGCGGGTGCCGCTGCCCCTGCGGGCTATCACGGTGCCGATAAAGGCCTGGATGCGCTCCTTGTCGCCTTCCTTCAATCTGACGTGAACTTCGACCGTGTCGCCGATGGAGAACTTCGGCAACTTGTCCTTCATATGGTGCTGTTCAATCTGTCTTACAACGTCCATTATCCTGCTCCGTACGTTTTTTCGTTCAATTCCGTGTGACCGTCGCCGCACGCTTCTCTATTCAAGCAAATCCTTCCGTCTCTCACGCGTCCGCTCGAGTGCACGCTCGCGGCGCCATTTCTCTATCTCCCCGTGATTGCCGGAAAGCAAGACATCCGGCACCTTCATCCCGCGAAAATCCGCCGGCTTCGTGTACTGCGGGTGCTCCAGCAGACCTTTTTCAAAAGAGTCGTCGGCCGCCGACGCGCCGCACCCCAGAACGCCGGGCAGGACCCTGACCACCGCATCAACCACGGCCATTGCTGCAATCTCGCCGCCGCTTAACACATAGTCCCCGGCGGAAATCTCGTCCGGCTTCAGCCCGATGCGGATGCGCTCGTCGAAGCCTTCGTAACGGCCGCAGATGAGAATCAGGCCCTTTTCCACCGCCAGTTCCCGCGCAACGGCCTGTGTGAAACGTCTGCCCTGCGGGGTGAGCATTATCAGGCGCGAGTCCTTTCTTTCATTCACGGCAACCGCTTCGACCGTGCGGAAGACCGGCTCGCAGGTCATAATCATTCCCGGGCCGCCGCCGCATGGCGTGTCGTCGGTCTTGTGGTGCTTATCCGTCGAGTAGTCGCGGATATTATGCAGCCCGATTTCCACCAGGCCCTTTTCGCGCGCAATTTTTAGAATACTGTGGTCAAATACCCCCTCGAACATCTCGGGAAATATCGTCAGTATATCCACAAGCATTCTCTGCACTCCTGGGGGCAAGCCGCCGAGGGCGGGTCAGGAGACTCGCTTGCCTGCAGAACAGATATAATCTGCAAAGCAAAAAAAAGCTCCTTTATCCCCCGGCATTGCCCTGCGGAAAAGTGCGGGAATATATCCGAAAATACGCTTGCAGTCAACGAAATTCTCGCGAAACATTGTTTCAGCCAGGTTAAACAACAGACTTAAGACGCCGACCGAGCCGGTCACGCTTGACCGCGCAGGCTATTGGAAATAGAATCCGGATGTAGATTCTCTGTTCATAATGAGATGGAAGGGCACTTCCGTGCACAACGTGGTCCGAAAAACGAGGGATTTTATTGAAGGCGGAGATTTACTGCCGCGGCGGGGCTGTGTCATCGTCGGGCTGTCGGGCGGACCGGATTCCGTGGCGCTCCTGCGAATCCTGCTTGAGTTGTGCGAAAGAGGCGGCGCCGACCGGGGAATCCTCGCCGCGCACCTGGACCACGGCATCCGCCGGCGCGCCGCGCGCCTGGACGCGCGATTCTGCAGGGAACTTTGCGCGCGGCTGTCTGTGCCTTTCATTGAAAAAAGCGCGGATGTGCCCGCCCTTGCGAAAAAGGGCCGCCTTTCTATCGAGGAGGCCGCACGGCAGGCGAGGTTTGATTTTTTTGAGGAGGTTGTAAAGAAGGTCCTTCAAAGCGGTGACAGTCATTGCGTTGTGGCGCTGGGGCATCAACTGGACGACCAGGCCGAGACGGTCCTGCTGCGCGTCTTCAGGGGCACCGGCGTGCCGGGGCTGGGTGGGATTCCTCCGGCGCGTGATTTGAAAATCAAGGGAGTGCGCGTGCCCGTCCGACTTGTTCGCCCGCTTCTCGCCGTCTCGCGGGAGGAGATACTCGGGTATCTTCGCGACATCCGCCAGCCTTACAGAATTGACAAGAGCAACGTCTCCGCGCAATACACGCGCAATCGTGTCCGCTATGAGGTCCTGCCGCTGCTGAAGAAATGCTTCAACCCGAATGTCGCGCGGGCGCTGGCAAACCTCGCCGACATCTCACGCCAGTGGGCAAAGACGCTTGAAGGGCTCGGACGCTGCGACCTTTTGTATGTGGTCGAAGGGGAGCCGCTCGAACGATGGACCGGCGAAGGCAGGGTTCGCCTCAACGCGGACGCTCTCGCGGAACTACAGCCCCCCGTCGGACAGCACGTGCTGAGGTCGATTTTGCACGCCCTGAAAATTCCGCTGAAAAAAATGAAAGCGGAGCATTTCCGACGCGTGCTCGCACTGGCGGCGGCACCCGCGCCGCGCACGGTTCAACTGCCGGAAAACCTGGACGCACGACGGGAGAAGGAATGGCTGGTTCTGGAGAAACGCCCGCCGCGCGGCCCGCTGTCTCCGCGACGAAGAAAGGGCGCCGTCCTGAAGACCGGCCGGGTGAACGAACTACCGGGTTTCGGCCTGAAGATTACCATCGGGAGATTGCCGGTTTTGCAGATGAGATCAAGCCGCTCTGCGAACGCTCGGGGAGTCAGACCCCTCCCGTCGGGCCGACGGGTCGGCCCTCCTCCTCGGTGTCTGACCCCCTCGCAGCCGGTTTGGCCGGATGCGCTGAAGAAGTTTGTGCGTGAGAAATCGCCGCTTGAGGAAATGCTTGATTCGGACAGGCTGACCCCGCCGCTTCGCGCCAGACACCCGCGCGAGGGAGATGTCTTTCAACCGCTCGGTCACTCGCGCGAAGCGCCCCTGACGAGATTTCTGGCGAAGCAGGGATTGCCGGCGGCGGAACGCGCCCGTGTCGTGGTCGTCGCCGACAGGAAGCGGATTGTCTGGGTTGTCGGCTTGCGGATTTCCGAAAATGTCAAGGTTACTCAGAAGACCCGGCGCGCTATTTACCTGTGCGCGCGGGAAGCGGCACGAAAGGGACTATAAGTTCAGGTTGGCTGTTTTGTTCGCGTTAATATCGGTGACAGTCACCAATCTGCAAATCTCGCTCGCCCACTCGCTCGATTCTGTAATTGGTGACAGTCACCGATGCGTGGCTGATGCGTCGCCGGCGCCGCGCAGATTGCAGTGGTCGAACCCGGCGAACAAAATGGTGACACGCTCGGCAATCCCTGATACAATATTTCCCGGAATTCAATCTACCGATACCGTGTTACGACTATGATATCACTGAAAAACGTAAGCAAGATATACGACTTACTCGGCAAAACATTCGTCGCGCTTGACAACGTGAACCTCGATATAGAGACGGGAGAGTTTGTCGCGGTGCTCGGCGAGTCGGGCTCCGGGAAGTCAACGATGCTCAATCTTATCGCGGGCCTTGACCTGCCGTCCGAAGGCTCAATAACGGTGAACGGTCTGAACGTGATTACCGCCGACGACAAGACACTCTCCGCGTTCCGCAACAAGACGATAGGCTTTATCTTCCAGTCGTTCCACCTTGAACCGATGCGAACCGCCGTGGCCAACGTGATGGTCCCGCTTCTTTTCGCCAACCACTCGCGGACAAAGGCGAGACAGATGGCGCTGGAGAGTCTCAGGCTGGTCGGCCTGGCCGACAAGTCATACAACAGGGCCAGCCAGTTATCCGCCGGTCAGTGCCAGCGAGTCGCGGTGGCGCGCGCGATTGTGAACAAAGCCGGCATACTGCTTGCCGATGAACCCACGGGCAACCTTGACGCGAACACTGGCAGGGGCATTATAAGAATCCTGACGGAGTTCAACCGCTCGCAGGGGGCGACGGTCTTGCTGGTGACGCATGACGAAGAGGTAGCCAAACAGGCGCCCAGACACGTCGAAATTAAAAACGGCAGACTGGTTAAAGACACCGGAAGAAGGGAGGTCTGACGGGATGCGTATTACAAACCAGATTCTGCTCGCCACAGAAGGCATCTCCACGAGAAAAGGCCGTACCATTATGCTCTCGCTCGGGGTATCGGTAGGGACCGCGGCCCTGATATTCCTGGTCTCGCTTATCTTCGGGACAAAGGCCCTGATCACGGAACAACTGGGCGCGGTGCAGGAAAATCTGCTCGTGGTTAAGCAGGACCCACAAAAACGCTCGAGCGTGCTCCGTGAGCCCGCTTATCAGGAGATGCTCGAATTCAGTAGAGCCACTCCCGCGATAAAGGCGGTGTACAGGGAACTGCCTGTCCAGCCGTCGCCAATGCTTGTAGTGTCGGAAAATGTCCGATTTTTCGGCCCTCCCATTCACGGCATAGACGAGAATCTATTCCGCGAAAATGTGGAACATATGGTGAGCGGATTTCGTTACAGACCGGTCAAGCCCATTACGGATGAAGGAAACCTGCTGTTCTATGACGAAGAATCGGAAGATACGCCATACGTTCCGGTCATGCTGCCCACGATGGCCGGGAAACTGTTTGACATATTCCATGACCCGATCGTGGAGGAGTTCCGGCGGTTCGTTAACATTTCGAATGAAGGCAAGCCCGGCGCGTCGTTTTACATAGTGCTGAAGAAAAAGGGAAACGACGGCGACCCGGACGAGATACACGCGTATCGATGCAGGGTCGTGGGCTACAGCAACCTTCTTCCGCCCCCGCTTACAATCGGCATTCCGCTCGAGTATGCGCAGGAGTGGAATAAGTTTTCGGATACATCGCCGGATTATGACAGATTCATACTTGACGTTGTGGACCTCGAAGTGGCACGGAAACGCGCGCAAGAAGCCGGGTTTATGACCGAGGCAAATCCGGGCCAGGAGATAAGTATGATGGCGTCTCGCGGCGCGTTTTACCTTTTTGCGATTGCGGTGGCCTTCTGCCTCATTATAGCGCTGGTCGCGGCCATCGGCATCTTCAACGGCCTGTCCATCTCGGTGGTGGAGCAGTCGCGCCGCGTCGGTATTCTTCGCTCCGTCGGCGCCGCGAGAAAAGACATCGTCGTGATATTTCTCTTCGAGGCGATTTTCATAGGCGTGTTGGGAGGTGTTATCGGGCTCATCATCAGTCACCTGATAATGTGGGGCTGCGACATCGGCGTGAAAGAGTACATTGAAGATGTCACGGGTTTCGTCATCGACACGCTTTTCATAAGGGATTTCGTTCCGGCCCTCATTATCTCCCTGGGCGCCTTCGGGCTGAGCCTTGTGAGCAGCCTGCTTTCAGGGGTAGTACCGGCTTATCGCGCCTCGCGCCTGGACCCGGCCGTCGTTCTGCGAGAGGGATAAAAACCCGCCGCACCCGATGAAGGACAAACACAACGCTTATATGTCGATGGCCCTCCGCCTCGCACGGAAGGGAGCGAAGCGCGCTGCGCCCAATCCCGCCGTCGGCGCGGTCCTCGTCAAAAAAGGCCGCGTCATCGCGGCCGGCTATCACGCCTGCTTCGGAGGGCCTCACGCCGAAAGAGTCGTCCTCTCAAAGGCACGTGCCGCCGCGAAGGGCGCCACGCTCTACGTCACTCTCGAACCCTGCTGCCATTACGGCAAAACGCCCCCCTGCACGGACGCGATTATCGAGGCTGGCGTTCGACGGGTCGTTATCGCCCACCGTGACCCGATAAAATTTGTGTCCGGCAAAGGCGTTGCGCAACTAAGGAAAGCCCGGATAGACGTTGTCGAGGGCGTTCTCCGGGATGAGGCGGCTGCTCTTAACCTGCGCTATCTCAAACGCGCCCGCACTGGCGCGCCGTATGTCGTCCTGAAATGGGCGATGACGCTCGACGGCAAGATTGCATCCGCAAGCGGCGACTCGCAGGGCATAAGTTCGAAGCAGGCCCTGAAATACTCGCATTCCCTGCGAAGTAAATCCGACGCGATTATCGTTGGAATCCGCACCGTCCTCGCAGACGACCCGCAACTCACCTGCCGCCTCGTTCGCGGCCGCAACCCGGTGCGCATCGTGCTGGACGGCGAATGCAGGCTGCCGCTCAAATCCAGACTTGTTCGCAGCGCGTCCGCCGTGCCGCTCATTGTCGTTACGACCCCGCGCGCGCCCGCCTCCCGGCGCAGGGCGCTCGAGGCTCGCGGCGTGGAAGTGCTCGCGGCGGGCGGCAAAAAGGGCAGACCCGATGTGAGAGGCATACTTAAGATACTCTGCAGCAGGGGCTGCACGAGCGTGCTCGTCGAAGGCGGCGGCGAGGTGCACGCGAGTTTTCTGGAGAGCGGACTGGCCGACGAGGTCTGCGTTTTTGTCGCGCCGAAAATCATCGGCGGCATCTCCGCGAAGACGCCGGTGGCAGGAAAAGGCATCTCGCGCATATCGGATGCGCTGCGGCTCGAAAATCCGGAAGTGAAGCGCCTCGGCGCCGACCTGCTGATACGCGGGAAACTCAAGGATTTGTCATACTACCTTGGTAAGTAGGGGGTCTATTCGTAAAGCCGGAGCATTTCGTCGCACTGCTTATTCACCTCTTCCACCAGTTCCTTCGGCGCGAGCGCACGCGCGTAACTTCCATGCTTCAGGACCCACCGCGCCGCCCAGGGTATGCCGTCAACCTTCATCGTGAGCACGACCGAACCGTCGCCGCGCTTTTTGAGAACGTTCGAAGGAAAGCGCTCGGCGGCGAAGCGCGCGTATTCGGGCACGAACAGGACCTTCATCGTGATTCCGGTGCGCTCTCCGGCAAAGACGCGCGAGCCGAGGAACCTGCGCGCATCAAAGCCGTCCGGGCGGCTGAAGGATTCTCTCAGTCGGCGCGCGCTGCATATTCTGTCGCCGCGAAAGACTCGCACCTCGCCCTGCATCTTGTCGTGAGCGATAACGTACCAGTGGTAACTGTGCACGACAACGACGTATGGATGCACCACTCGGCGTCGCAGCGCGCCGCTGCTCGCGGAGTAATATTCGATGTCGAGTTTCGTGCGCGATGCGATGCAGTCTTTGACAAGCGCCATCCTGTCCCGGCCGGGTTTTGCGGAGGACAGTATCTTGTGCGAGACCCCGCCGGGCCGGGCGCTTTGCACGCACCTTCCCGAGAGTTTCGACAGCATGGAGTCGGTAACGCGGCGCGAGTCGTCCCCCAGAACGCCGGCTGCATACTCGAGCACGCATGTGAGCGCCGCGTATTCTCCGGCGGTCAGTCGCACGGGTCTGGCGAACTGGTTTGCGAAATTCATATACAGGCATCCGTTTTCGATGTAGGCCTGAATGTAGTCGCTGGGGCCGTACGGAGGGACGCCGCACATTATCAACAGGCGAATGTCGTCGAACAGCGTATCGATGTCGCAGCCGAACAGCGCTTGCAGTTTCTCAAGCGGCACGCCCGTCTTGCGGCGCGCCATCGGCACGATTGCCAGAAGGCGCTTCAGCCGCGCGACGTTCACGTCATCGCCGTTTCGGTTTTTAGGCATCGTCTCTCTCGTCGGAGTAAGAATCTTTCACGGCCCGCACAGTCGCTTCGAAGTCACGGACAAGCGAATGCGGCGACAGTATCTTCGCGTGTCGGCCGAACTTCATCAACCACCGGATAAACGGCTCCTCGCGGGTAATGGTGAATGTTGCGATACACTCGCCGTCCGGTTTCAGGCGGCATTCGGCGGAGCCGCGAAGGAGTTCCGCCACATACCGTCCCGTCTCGCCGTCGAACCGCACTTCGGCCTTGAAGGCCTTGCCCGCCTCCGCCCGGCCCATCGCCCAGGCGCGCCTGCCGAGGTAATTGTGAATGTCGAAATCGGCGGGCAGCGAGAAATCCGGCCCTTCGGATGCGGAATCGCGAATACTCACGCGCGTTACGATTCTGTCGAGCCGGAAAAGCCGTATCGCCTGTTTTATCATACACTGCCCGACAAGATACCATCGTCCGGCGTAGGCGCCCAGCGCGTACGGCGCGACGACGCGCTCCTCCATCGTGTCGCGTCCGATACTGTGATAATGGAAAGTAACGACGCGTCCCTTCCCGACGGCTTCATTCAAGAGCGAGAAGTTTTCTTCCACCACCCTGTCGGACCGGCCCTCGAGATAGCAGACGACGCCGTCGCCGTCCTGCGCCTCTTCCCCGGCGGATTCCTCGAAGAGCAGTTTTTGCAGGGCTGAAAGAAGGGGAGCGAAAAGCGGCGAGAATCCGCTTGCCGTCGCAGTATTCTGCAGGCGCCAGAGCAAGGCCCTCTCCTGCGGGGTCAGGTTCAGCCTCGGAAGGAAGCAGTCGTCGCGAGAGACGTAATAGCCGCCCGGATTTCCGCCGCCGGGGTGTTCGTAGAGGATTTCGATGCCGGTATCGCGAAGCAGTTTCCTGTCGCGCGCGAAGCGCTTTTCCGCCGCCTGTTCCGTTCTTTGCACGGCGTATGTTGCCGCGGATTCGCTCACGACGCCTTCGCGCGAGGCACCTTCGTCCGGCGGCGAGTAGCCCTCGACGTTCTCGTGGATGGCAAACCATGGCACCGGCTCGCGCCGTTCCAGCAGGAATGCCAGCAGGTTCATCACCCGTTCGGGTTTTCCGACGGTATGTTTTTTCCGCTTGTCAGCCAAGTCGGTTTCTCTTTTGTAAACGGTGACGGTCGTTTTGTTATTGAGACGGTGACAGTCACCAATCTACGAACGTTCGCGCAGGGGACTGTCCCCGGAGCATCCCAGGACCTGTTCTATTCTACGAATGCAAAAGGTTGACAGTCACCAATCTACGAGTCTCGGTCGCAGCGCTCCCTCGACTCCGTAATTGGTGACAGTCACCTTTTGCGTTGTAAATAGAACAGGTCCATTGTAATTGGTGACAGTCACCTACCCCGCCAGTCTGCGCAGGAGCGCAAGATTCCGGCGGTCCCAATAATAACCTTTGCCCTTCGGAGTTTCCAGAACTTTGGGCAGATTGCGGAAGCGTTCGTCCCGCAGGAGGAACCGGAATGCATCCCTGCCGATGTATCCCCGGCCGATATGTTCGTGGCGGTCCACAAGCGAGCCTAACGGGTTTTTGGAGTCGTTCAGGTGGAATGCGAAGACGCGCTCCAGCCCGACGACGGAGTCGAACTCGCGCATCGTCGCGCGGTAGGACGCTTTGGTCCGGATATCATAGCCGGCGGCGAAGATGTGGCAGGTGTCTATGCACGCGCCGACGCGGGATTTGTCTCTGACCGCCTCGACGATTGCCGCTATGTGTTCAAACTTTCCCCCTATGCTTCGCCCCTGGCCGGAGGTCGTCTCGAGCAGGACGCGCACGGCGGATTTCGGAGTGAGGCGGAAGACCCTGTTCAATGCGGCGCCGACGTTCGCTATCGCGCGTTTCTTTCCGGCGCCCATATGCGAGCCGGGATGCATCACAAGGAACGGCAGGCCGAGGGACGCGCATCTTTTCAGTTCCTCAAGGAGCGCCGCGCACGACTTTTCATAAATAACGGCGTCGGGCGAGGCGGGATTTATCAGGTAACAGGCGTGGGCAAACGCCGGGCTGATTCCGGAAAGGCGGAGGTTGTTTTTGAATTTCCCTGTTTCGGCCGCGCTCAACGGACGGGCGCGCCACCGGAGATTGCTGCGGGTGAACAATTGTATCGCCGCGCAGCCGATATCCCAGCCGCGCACGGGAGCAAGATGCACGCCGCCCGCTGCTGAAACGTGCGCGCCTGTCAGTAAAAAGTTTTTGCCGGGATTTTTCAAAACGACTTCGCTCCCGGTGTTGAAGAAAGCGGCGGGGCACAAAGAAAAGGAGAGAGACACGGGGCCTCCCTCTTTTTTGCGTCCAAAACGAACAGGTTTATGAGAAATCGATGGTTTCTTCCGCCTCCAGGCGCTCTCTTTCCATATCCTTGATTTTGTCTTCGTACTTCTCGGGGTTCGCCTGAAACTCTTTCAGGTCCTTTTCGCTGTGGAAGTAGATTATCCTGCTGTTGTACCCGGTATGGTATTTCGGGTCGATGATGCCGTTGGAAACGGGACATCGCTGGTTGGCGCCGCCGAACACCAGACTGTAGACTTCCATATACTTCTCGGGATTTTTGTTGAACGTTGTGATGCATTCCCCGTCATTGAAATAGATTTTCTTTCCTTTGTACTCGGTCGAGTACTCTTTTTTGACCATCATTCCGCTAACCGGGCAGAACAGTTGACCCGGTTTTTTTTCCTGCCTGAACAGATTACAACCGGTTAATCCCGTCAGGGCGATACCCGCAACAAATACGGCCAGAGCAATCACAATCATTCGTCTCATGGTGTTCTCCTTGCATAGTCGCAGTAATCGGCTGCTTCTCTGAAGTGCCCCTGCATCCTTTACCTTTCGGTCTCATACGCCCGATACACTGTATCGTAATGGTAATCTACGGTCAACGTTTTCTTGCAGCGCAAACGGACATTCGTGACACTGCAGCAGCCACAACGCGGCCAAGTGGAAGACATAGTCAACGCTCTTCATTGCGTCGTTCAGTATGTCGGCCTGCGCCACCGGGGGGAAACAACTCGACAAGGGCCGTTTTGTCTTCCTGTATTGTTGATTATCTCACCAATGAAATACGAAAGGGGACCGTCACCAATCACGGAATCGAGCGAGCATGGCAAATGAGATTCGCAGCCTGGTGACAGTCACAGATGTTAGCACAAAGTTGGTCAGCCTGAGTTCTCAGGATTCTTTGATGAGGTTGCGGCGGGCGCGCTTTCTGACGCCGATGGCTTCGAGGAATGAGTTGCGTATTTCCCTGGCAACACGCTCGATTTCCTTGTCCGATTTTTCTTCAAGACGAATCTGCCCGCCGGCCATCATGCCGTGACCGCCTGCGGTGCCGTGCTCGGCAAGGTAGGGGCTCTGCTTCAACATCGCCTGTGCCAGTTCCCCCGCGTTCAATTCCTCATCGACCGTCCGTATGGAAAGTATCCCCTGGTTCTCGAAGAAGCCGAAGCACAGGGCACACCGGATGTTCTCCAGCCGCAAAAGGAGGTCGGCTATCTCTCCCACCATATCCGGATTGTCTATGTCGCCCAGTCCGCTCACGATAACGTCTTCATATATCGAAGCGCTCTTCATCGCGTCGGCGAGAACCGCGAAATACTCCTGCGGCACTTTTCCGTCTTCAATCTTCGCCAGAAGCCGCTGATTGGCCCGGCTAAGAACGTGGCTGTATGCGTCAATATCAAGCACGCTCGTCTCGCGGCCCAGGTTCCGGGTGTCGGTCTTAATGCCGAATGCGAGCGCCGTGGCCAGTTTCTGCGACAGTTTGACTCCTTCCTCGAACAGGTATTCAGTCACTATCGAGGAGGTCGCTCCGTAATTGTCACGAACATCGTAATAGGCCGCGCCTTTCGTTTCTTCTCTGAAAGGATGATGGTCGATGACGATGTCGGGCTTACAGTCGGGGGGGAGCGAGTTGTTGCCGGTGCCCGGCTGGGTATCGACCATTGCTATGAGGTCGTAATCGTCGATATTCAACCCGGACAGTTCCTGCAGGTTCACCTTCAGACGCTCGACCATAGCCTGATTTTCCGCACGGCCGATGACGCCGTTGAACGTAATGGCAGAGGCTGTTTTCCTCTTTGCCTTCAGCAGCCTTGCAAGCCCCACAGCGGCGGCAATCGCGTCCGGGTCGGGGTTGTCCTGGATAAATATAAGGGCGCGCTTCCTGCCTTTTGCAAGGGCGAGAAGTTTTCTGGTCTTCTCTTTGACCGTCTTTTTTTTCTTCAGCGGCATCGTGGTGCTGCGTGAGGCAGACCACCTCCTATGCAAAACGGGAAAAAATTCTCAAAAAGGATATATCGTCATTATCGGCGGGATTATTTCGGAAAGAACCTGCCCCGGGTCAGTCTCCTTCGCCTCTGAGTCTTTCGAGGAAGCGCTCGAAACGGTCAAGGCCTTTCTCGAGGTCTTCCATAGAAACCGCAAAGGAGATTCGCACGCACCCGTCGGCCCCGAACGGCCCGCCCGGTATCAAAAGCAGGCGCTCCTTATCCAGGCATGCCTTGCAGAACGAAGCAGAATCGTTTATTGCCTCTCCATCCACCGACGCGCCGTAGTACCTTGAAACCTCCACAAGCACGTAGAAAGCCCCTCGCGGGACCGGGAACGAAATATCGGGTATGCGGGTCAGCCGGCTCACCGCGTGTCTTTTCCTGAAAGAAAACTCCTCCACCATCGTATTCACTTTTTCATCGCCGCCTTCCAGCGCGGCCATTGCGGCCTTCTGCGCAATGGAATTGGCGTTGGATGTCACCTGCGCCTGCAGGCGGCCCATCGCCTTGATGACATCCACGGGACCCGCGGCGTAGCCCAGCCGCCAGCCGGTCATCGCGTACGCCTTGGAAAGGCCGTTGACGACTACCGTGCCTTCCCTGAGCGCTTCGGAAAGGGCGGCGATACTCACGTGCTTCGCATCGTCATAGATTATCTTTTCGTATATCTCGTCGGAGATAACGGCTACGCCGCGCTTTACGGCGACCTCGCCAATCGCGCGAAGTTCGTCTTCCGTATAGACGGACCCGGTCGGATTGTTCGGCGAATTGATGAGAAACACTCTTGTTCGCTCGTCGATGGCGCGGTCCAGTTGTTCCGGCGTGATTTTGTAATCGTTTTTCTCCTCCGTCCGGACGATTGTCGGCTCCGCCCCGACGGCCTTGACCATCTCCGGGTAACTCAGCCAGTACGGCGCGGGTACGATGACCCTGTCGCCGCGCTCGCACAGCACGTAGATGGCGTTGAAGACGGAGTGCTTGGCGCCGCAGGAGACTATTACCTGTTCCGGCGAGTATTCGAGGCCGTTGTCCCGCGCGAACTTTTCGCTGATGGCGCGGCGCAACTCCGGTATGCCCGCCACCGGCGTGTATCGCGTAAAGCCTTTCTCCATCGCTTCCGCGGCGGCGTTGCAAATGTGCCCGGGCGTGTTGAAATCCGGCTCGCCCGCGCCGAAACTTATCACATCGATGCCCTGTGCCCGCATCTGCTGCCCCAGGCTGTTCAGCGCAAGCGTGGCCGAATCGCTCAATGTCCCGACAATTTTCGACAGTCTCATAAGTCACCCGGTTATATGCCAAAAAGTGAAAAAGAATGCGCCAAAATCCCGCCGACTATCGAAACACAAGACAGGCGGAAAATCAACCGAATTCGCAGCAACGAACGCGACGGGAGCCCGGGAAGGCCCACAGGCAGTTCATCCGCCTTCGCCCCGTGGTTCCCCGATGACCTCGTAAACGCGGAGATGGAAATCCGTCCATCCCGGCCGGCGCTTTGTGCTGAACGCGCGCAGAAATCTCAAACGTACGTTTCCGTCGAGTTCCTCCGCGCTCATCCCGTTCTCGCCCGGCCCGAAATCGGAATCCCAGACGAATATCGAGCCCGCCGGCAGCGATTCTACTCCCTGAATCGAGGAAGTGCCGAAGCGGGTATCGTCGTACGGGTCCCAGCCCTCTTTCATATGCAGATAGAATCGCGCGAGCGTCAGTTTCGCCTCGAGTTTCCGCGGCCCGGAAGAGCCGAGGTCTTCGAAAAGAGCCGGGCGTTCCTCCTCGAGCCATTCGCCGAATTCACCTATCAGTACATAGGTCGCGTCCTCCGAAGCGGGACGGATAACCGCCGCACATTCCGCAACGGACAAAACTAGGCACACGACCAGGACAACCGGCACGGAGGCGCGCCCGTACGGGGCGCTTCCGAGCCGCCGCCTCTTCCACAGCAACACCCACACCGCAAGGAGAGCCGCTATTCCGCACAGCAGAATCAGCGAATATTCGTGCAAACCGATTGCCCGGCCCGGCCCGGTTATCAGGGAATCGACCCAGGTTTCTTTGAAGAGAGGAATTCTGACAAGCAGGGGCACGGCGCCGAGGTAGAAACCGACGCACGCAAAAAAAGTGAATATCAGCCAGTGAAAAGAACGCGCGAACCTGCCGATGCCCGCAACGGCCATCAGCCCCGCCAGCGGCGCGACCGCGACAAAATAGCGCGAGTAGCCGCCGCTCGCGTAAAGGCCGGAAGTGCGCAGAACCGTGTGCAGCACCAGGAAAAACACCCAGAACGCCGGAACAGCCCGCAACCTGCCGGATTTCAAACACACCCCGAAGCCGAGTATCGCCAGCGTGAGGACGACCGTCCCGGTGATATAGGGCATCGTAATAATATAATGAAGCGGACCGTCTTCCCCGTACTTGGATAATTCCGTGTCCCAGGCGTTCGCCTTTGTAAGCCACAGGGGGTCCGGTGAACCGCCGCCGCTGTGAATGATGCCTCCGGCAATGCTCCAGACAACAGGCACACTGACGAGCAGCGCGCCTGTGACAATAAACCTTAACACATCCGCTTTTCGCCTGCAGCGTCTCCCGCCGATAGCGCCGGCGAGAAAGAGAATCCCGAAGAAGGCAATGAAGAAGAACCCTTCGGGTCGGGCGGCGGCGCCTGCGGAGAACTGAAGCGCAGCCCACGGGTACCGCCCCAGGATAAAGTTTCTTATCCCGCAAATGAGCAGAAGCGCGAAAAGCGGCTCCGTGAGCAAATCGCCGGAGAGTCGGAAAAACTGATATTGAAAGAAAACGAAGGGCCCCGCCAGCCACGCATATTTAAGTCCGAAATCCCTGGCCAGAAGATACGTGTACCAGCACGCGGCGAGACAGATTGCCAGCGAGGTCAGCCTGCACCAGAAGAACCCCAACTGCGCCGCCGGGAAATACGCAAGAGTAATCGCGGGCCGTCCCCACACACTGACAAGCAGATGACCGTGCCTGTCCAGTAATCTGGACATAAGGAAATGGTGTATGCTGTCGTCCTCGAGCGGGTCCTGCGCCAGCAGGGCGTAAACCAGTCCGACCGCAAGGCAGACCAGCAGCAACCCCAGGGCCGGCGCATACGTCGGTCTGTCTGCCCCGACCGGTTGTTTTGCAGTTGTGTCGGTGTTTTCGTTCATCTGCTTTTTTCCGGCGGCACGTTACGATGCGGCTTCAGGGGCGCTCCTGCCCGATGCGACGATATACTTCCACGCGGAAATGTTCCAGCCCCGGCACAAATGAAGGCGGCGGCGCGTCGAAACAGATTATCTTAACATACTTTGCCGGGTCGGCCACCGGTGAAGACCCCATACTCCTGTCTTTTCCGCCTGCAAATGTCGCATCCCACAAGACAAGCGAGCCCGCTTCGGGCCTGCCCTCGAAGATTTCTTTGTAAGAACGTATTTCGGACCCGTTCCTTTCATACTCGTAATATGCCGAGTAATAGGGGTGTTCGGCATAGATTGCCGGTACTTCATTTGTCTCCGCGTATTCCCTCAGCCACTCGACCGAATCGCCGAGCGCGGCGTACATATCCCCGCGATAGTCCACAAAAACGTGCACGCCGAGGCGAACGGCGAAATAACCGCCCGCAACACACACCAGAACCAGGACAATTCTCCCCGCCCGCTTCAACAACGCGCCCTCCGCGAGAGACCCGCCCGCCCGGCCCGCCCACCGCGCCATGCCCTCCAGACCGGCCGCCGCCAGAACCGCCGTCACGGGAAGAAGCGCGACAAAATAGCGCGGCATCCACATAGCCCCCCACAGGCCGAAGTAATACAGCGTCACGTGAAAAATCAGGAACGAAAGAAACAGAACCGGCAACAGCGGACGCCGCATCCGCAGCAGACGCACCGTGCCGATAAAGGTAAGACAAAAAATCACCGGCCCCGCGCATTCCATAAAGGCGAGGAACTGCCAGTGCGGGCCGCCGGAACCGTACAAACCGAGCGGCGCATCGCCGTACAGGTTATTTGTATAAAGAAAAAACGGGTCGCCGAATTCGTACCATCCGAGCGCAACCCAGACGGCCGTGCCCAGTCCGAGAGAGAGGAGACACAGTGCTCTTCTTCGGAGTCCCGGCGCCTCCCGCGAGAAAAGGAAAAAAAATGCAAAGACAGGAAGGAGCACAAAGCCCTCCGGCCTGAACAACGGCAGGAGGGACAGAACAAGGGCCGCAACGAGCGGGCGCTTTTTCAGCCGGAAAATAAGCCCCAGCCCAAGACATAAGGCAAACGGGACTTCAGTCATCACGGCAAAAGATTCCAGCACGAAATACGGCTGAAACAACGCAAACAGAACAACAAGACAGGCAAACTGCCGGGAGACAAGCCTGCCGAGTTGGTAGATGACGATTACCGTCAGGACCGAGACCGCCAGGGCCGCGAACCTCGCCGCCCGGAAACCAAGTTGCGCGGGCCCGACGAAAATCGCGCTCGCGCCCGGACGCTGCCAGACATCAACGAAGCGGGACAGGTTTCCCGCCGCGCCCCTGGCGTACAGGAAGTGATAAAACTCATCCAGATGAACGTGCCCGCCCGGGTGATACACCAGCACCACCGACAGCGCAAGCCACACCAGAAACGCGGCCGCCATAATCACCTTAAGGCGGTCGGTCCCGATATTCCATCTTGTGGCCTGTGTCGATATCACGCGCTTTGTTTCGGAATATACCGTAGAAACAAAATCAACAGGGGGGGCGCGCGTAGAGGAAAAACATCTCCGTCGCCGCGTCCGTTTCCCGTGGCAGTCGCCCGATACCCGCCGCTATAACCGCAAAGGCCGGCGAAAGAAATATTCGCCGACCCTGTGCGTTTCGCGATATTCAGCAAGGTGCGTTCTATTTGTGCAGGTTCTGTGCGGCGACGACGCCGATGCCGGCTTTCGTCAGCGCGTCGGCGGTGCTGTTCAACGCATTGTGCTTGTCCAGGTAGTTCCTCTCCATCGCGCCCATCAGTCCCTTCTGTTCGACTTCCGCCTTCGGCATAAAGTAGTCGAGGATGTCCGACGGGTGTTCGCGCTTGCAGTCGATTTCGGGGTCGCCCCCTTCGTGCTTTGCGGAGATGTTCGGCACCTTCGCCGCAATCTTGACAAGTTCCTCGCGCCGGTTGTACGGCTGGATGACGATAGATTTGTATGTCTCGACGATGTGATGCTCGAAGCGGACGATGTTTTCGAGACCGAGCGCCTTGCGTATTTTCGAGGCCTTGACGATTGTGTCGTTGTCGACGGAGTTTGCAAAGTTGAATCCGATGAGCGAGGTTGTCCCGTCGTCCCGCGCAAACAGTCTTGCAGCGAGCAGTGTCCACATCACGGCGTAGGGATTGTCGTTGCCCATAAAGACCGAGATCTTGAACTCGTTGTCGATGCCGAGGCGGTGCATAAGGTACGCCAGCATTATCGTGCCGGCGTTGACGTTGAGAACCTGGCGAACGCCGTATTTTGTGTAATAGTGCAGATACTCTTCCACCCACTGTATCGCGTGCTCGTTGGGCTGGCCGACGCCGCCGAAATATCCGGTGATGGTTTCCGGCCCGCCCAGGTGAACGTTGGAGCCGTCGGTGCCTTTCGTGTCCAGCGTCTCGACGTAACTGGCGCCGACTATCTGCATCGCCGCGGCCACGGCCAGTATGTCGGCGTTGTCTGCGACCTGTTCCTTCATATTGCGAACGCGGATGTATCGGGAGGGCATAAGTTCGCGATTCTCGATGGCCTGCCTGGCCTCGGCAATAAGAAACGGGAAGAACTGCAGCGAACTGATCTCCAGTGTGACGGCGTTCTTCCTGCTCATCTTTGTCTTCGCCGCCTTATTGCCGAGGATTTTCCTGCGGTAGTCCTTCATAGAGGTGAACGCGCCCCTGTCGCGCTGTTCAGTCAACCACATCACGTCTTCGTAATACGGCGACTTCGAACTTTTGAGACGTTTCAGCAGGTTCTCGAGTTTGCGCGCCTCGTCGGCCTTGCGGTTTATCGCCTCCGGGCCGCCGTATTTTTTGATAATTTTGAGCAGGGCGCTCACCATCTCGTTTTTCGGATCGAGGAGGAAATCGTTGATTTCCCTGAGGCGCCTGTTCGAGATTTTCAGTTTCTCCCTGAGATTCTTGCTCATAACGCTCCTTTCTTCGCGTCTGGTGCGGCAACGTGAAAGTCGTTTTATCGCTGGTATTGCTTTATCATTCCGAGGAACTTCTCGTGCTCGCCTTCGAGCATATGGTAGCAGTGCTCGTCCTGCGGGAACTTCCCGGCGCGAATGTCGTCGCAGTACTGGCCGATTGCGTTAGTGATAATCTCCGCGATATTTGCATACTTTTTGACGAACTTCGGCGTGAACGCCTGGAACTGGCCGACGAGGTCGCTGACGATGAGCAACTGCCCGTCGGTGTGAACGCCGGCGCCGATTCCGTATACCGGTATGTCGAGTCGTTCGGTGATGAATTTGCCCACTTCGGGCGGCACCGCTTCCAGAAGCAGCATTTGCGCGCCCGCTTCCTGTATCGCCAGCGCGTCTTCAACAAGCAGCCGCGCCGATTCGACCGTCCTGCCCTGTGCCTTGTGTCCGCCCAACTGGCCGGAAGACTGCGGCGTAAGCCCTATATGTCCGCAGACGACCATCCCCGCGTCAAGGATTGCCTTCATAAACGGAATAATCCGGACGCCGCCTTCGAGTTTCAGCGCGTCAACGCTTGCTTCCTTGATAAAACGACCGGCGTTGCGAGCCGCCTCCTGCGGCGATATCTGGTAACTCATAAAGGGCATATCGCCCATAACCAGGGTATTGGGCGCGCCGCGGCGGACGGCCTCGCAGTGAACGATGCACTGGTCCATCGTAACCGGCGTGGTCCCAGCATAGCCGTACACGCACATTCCCATCGAGTCGCCGACGAGTATCATATCAAGGCCCGCCGCCTCGCAGAACTGCGCCGTGGGAAAATCGTACGCCGTCAGCCAGGTAATCTTTTCGCCCTTCTGTTTCATCTTGAGAAGGTCGAAAATCGATTTTTTCTTCGCCATGATTTTTCTCCGTCGAAATAGAACAAACAAGGCTCAAAACCGGAAAAAACCGCCAAAATGAAGGGCATTATGTAAACATCTACCGCCCCGAAGTGCAACAAAAAACCGGCGGTCATCCGTGAAAGGGTGTGCGATAAATTTGCGGGTATGGGAAATATAGCGGAAACACGCCGAAGGCGTATAATCCGCTAACTTCCACACTGTTAGGGAAGGTAATTTACTTGCCCGCCTCCCTGGCGTAAAGCCACCCGATTTGTCGGGGATGGGCAGGCAGGGGCCTCGACACTCGGAAATTATGTCCCGATTCAAACAGTTATTTATTTTCCTGGGTTTGCGGCAAAGCATCGCAGCGATGCTCGGTGCGGTCATTTTCATCGGCATGGGCGAGAGGATGGCCGAAAGGTTCCTGCCGATATATCTGGTCGCTCTCGGCGGAGGGGCGATTTCGGTAGGCCTTCTGAACGCGATGGACAACCTGCTTTCGGCGCTTTATGCCTTTCCGGGAGGCTATCTGGCCGACCGTATAGGCACAAAGCGCGCGCTGCTGATATTCAACCTGATGGCGATGGCGGGGTTCCTTGTCGTAGTATTTATTCCGATGTGGGAGGCGGTTATCGGCGGGGCGGTCTTGTTCCTGTCGTGGAGCGCCATATCACAGCCTGCGACGATGAGCCTGGTGGCAAAGGTTTTGCCGCAGAAAAAGCGGACTATGGGCGTCTCGATGTACTCGCTTGTGCGGCGAATCCCAATGGCCCTGGGGCCGCTGGCGGGAGGCGCATTGATAGACCTGCTGGGCAATACCACCGGCGTGCGTGCGGCTTTCGGGGTGGCCTTTGGGATGGCGGCCGTGGCGCTTGTAATCCAGCAGAGAATGATAAAGGCTGATTCTCCAGGGGACTTCCTGTCGGTACTCGACAAAAACCCGTTTCGCCTCCTGCGCCGGATGCATCCGGACCTGAAAAACCTGCTTGTGTCGGACATACTCGTTCGGTTCTGCGAGCAGATTCCTTATGCCTTCGTTGTGCTGTGGTGTATGAGGGAAATCGCCGCGCCGGTCGGCGCTTTCCAGTTCGGCATATTGACCGCCGTCGAAATGACAACCGCACTGCTCATCTATATACCCGTCGCTTATCTTGCAGATCGCGCCGGCAAGAAGCCTTTTGTGGTGATGACCTTTATCTTCTTTACGCTGTTTCCGCCCGTATTGCTGTTCTGCCGCTCTTTCGTGTGGCTTATACCGGCGTTCGCTCTGCGCGGCCTCAAGGAGTTCGGCGAGCCGACGCGCAAGTCGCTGATTGTCGATTTTGCGCCCGAGGACCGCAGGGCATCGGTGTATGGCACGTACTACCTGGTGAGAGACGCGGTTGTCTCGGTCGCGGCGTTCGGCGGGGCGTTCCTGTGGATGATAAGCCCGGCGGCAAACTTTCTTACCGCCTCCGCATTCGGGCTGATTGGTACCATCTGGTTTGCCCTTCGCGGACGTGACCTGAAAAACTCTCACGTAAAGGGGCCCGACCTCTCCGGGTGAGAATCAGATGCAGAGGGATTCGGCGGCGAGGATGCGGGGCAGGTCTGTTTCGATTTGTTCCAGCACTTCCTCGGGAAGGTTGAGACGCAACCAGGACTTGTGTCCGTAGGGGGTGATATCGGGACGGTGCACAAGGCCTATCCCGTAACGCCTGCACACTACATCGGCGAATTCTATGATTGCGGCAAGAGGCGACGGTTCGCCCCCCGTCTCGGCTGAGTGATGTTCCGAAATCGCGCGGACAATGGCCTCCGGCAGGGCGTTCTCTTCGGCCCATTTCGCGCCAATCCCGGTGTGGTCCTGATTGAAGATTTTTCTTTCTCCGGCAATTATGCTGCCGGTTAGTTTGGCGGTTTCGGTCATCCAGCGGGTAAATTCATTCGGCGATTTCAGGCAGAATATCAGCCGGCCCACATCGTGTAACAGTCCGGCTGCAAAAGCGAATTCGCAGTCGTCGCCGGGAATGTGTCCGGCCACAATGCGGGCAATCGACCCGCAGGCGAGTGAATGACGCCACATACGGGTTCTCGCTTCGGCCATCTGTGAAGCGCCGTTGCCGAGAAACATTTTGCTCATACGAGCCGCAAGCACGGCGCCGCGAAAGACCTCAAAATCGAGAAGAGACATCGCCTCGTCGAAGGTCTGCGGCTCAACGCCCATACAATAGTAAGGAGAGGATGCAAGTTTCAGGACCTTTGCCTGGAGCACGGGGTCTGCGGCGACCATCCTCTTCAAATCGGCCTCCGCGACGGCGTCCTCGCTGTGGAGCGCAAGAAGTTTGGGCAGAAGTTTCGGGAGCGTCGGCCCTTCAGGTTTCTCCTCACTCTTTTCGTCCCGGGTTTCCGTTATCCGTTCCGACTCGGCGACGGGTATGGGCCTGACAGGTTGTTTTGCAAAACTCTCTGCGACGGACGTGCCGCGTTCCCGTGAATAGAGTCGAAGCACGTTGTTTGCAAGCGCCTCGACCGCTTCGCCCATCTCGCGCAACGCCCGCTCGCCGGGTTCCTCGCGACAGGCAAAGAGAAACAACCCGGCCAGTGTTCCTCCAAGCGACCACGGAACGCAAAGGATTTTGTCCGTCCCGGCGTCGCCGAGCAGCGACCGGCTCCAATCGGAAACCTGTTCGCCCGCATCGAGCGCTTTCAGTTCATCGGATTGAGGGGGCACCGCCCCCAGCGATGCCACAAACGGCTTCATCGCGAGCATTTTGCCGTAAAGAGCGCCCGACTGCTGCGGGATGCTCCACGAGGATATGTCCCGGTGGCTCCGGCCGTCCGAGGTTCGCCAGCCGCGCAACGTGTCGCGTTCCGTTATGAAGAAGGCCGCGTTCCCCGTGCGCATTGCGCACGCATCAAGCACGGCGGCAAACATCCGCTCGATGTCCGTCTCGCGGGACAGCAGCGCTTCGATTTGCCCGCGAATGGATGGCCGTTGCGGCTGAGATTCACTCATAGTCGGGACCACAACCGAAAAGGGAATACAGGGAACGACTGAGGTGACTGTCACTAATTACGGAAGCGAGCCCGAAGGGCGAGGTTCGTAGATTAGTGACTGTCACCGTTTCAAGGACCATTCCTCTGTCTATACGGATATCAATCGCCTGCATTGCAATCAACAATAGTATCGGAATAATGCGGGATATGACTTTTGAGGAGATTCGCCGGCATTGACATCGGTGACCGTCACCATAAAGATGGACCGGTTCTATTTACGGAGCGCAGGCCCGATTTATCGGGCCCAGCTCGTAGAATAGAACCGGTCCTGGGATGTTCCGGTGACAGTCCGTTGCGACCGAGACTCGTAGATTGGTGACTGTCATCCTTTTGCATTCGTAGAATAGAACCGGTCCCGGGATGCTCCGGGGACAGTCCACGGCGCCCCGATTTCGGACTTCACCTCATCGGGGCTTGGGACAGTCCACGGAGATAAAGGTCTTCAGTTTGAACTCGCCGTCGGCATATTCGAGGTAAACGGCGTCTCCGCTCCAGTCGCCGAGAACAAAGACGGTTCTCGTTTTTCCGTCGAATTGCATTTCACGTTTCCCGGGTTTGTGAAGGTGGCCGCAGATTACCGCCTCGCAGCCGCGCTCGAAGATGCGCTTGAGCGCCGCCGGCGCGAGATGATAGGCCTTGCGGGCCTTGAATTTTTTCATCCGGTCACTGTGATTGCGGTAACCGTGGGCCAGGTTATAACTGACCCTCACGGGCAGGATGCGCCAGAGGGGCTGCAGGACAAACCTGCCCAGCGTCCCGCGCATAACGGCGGCGAATCGCTGAGTGCTTACGTCTTCCGTGCACAGCAGGTCGCCGTGTGCAACATATACCTTCCTGCCGCCAAGTTCTATCTCCTCGCCGTTGACCACAATCGTAACCCCCGTCTCCCTGGCAAACGGCCTGCCGACCATAAAATCGCGATTGCCCGGTATAAAGAAAACCCGTGTGCCGCCCTTCGTGAGACGGCGCAACTCTTCCACCACGTCCTTATACTCGCCCAGTCTCAGGTGCCTCCATCCCAGCCATATGTCGAACAGGTCGCCCAGCAGATACACCACCTGCGCGCGTCCTTCATAACTTCTGAGAAACCGAACGAAGCGTTCGGTCTTTTCCGGCTCATCGGGCGCCAGATGCATATCAGCGCAAAAGACCACACATTCAGCCACAGTTTCTCCTCGGTAAGAACAGAGAGGAGATTATATTGCGCAAATCGCACCAGTCAAGCACCTCATACACCTGACTCGTCCCCGGGAATGAGTCAGCACTCTCGGGCGTTGACAGAGAGCGGGACGCTGTGCTATAAATCCTCTCCCCAGAACCATAAAGCGAGTAAGAAAAAAGCCTTTACGCAAATGAAAACTCTGACTGTTGGCGAAACTTTCGGCTTCCGAGGCGGCCTGGAGCAGTATTGCTTCCAGGTGGCAAACGCGCTATCCGAACTCGGACACTCGCACGTTCTCCTGCATGAGCAGCGCAGCAACGTTGACGAGGCAAGATACAGGGCCGCTTTCGAAGACGTGACTGCAATACCGCCGAACGCGGGCGAAGCGGAATATGACAGGTTTCTCGCAGGCGTCTGCACCAAGCACGAACCTGACGTGGCGGTCGTACACAAGTCTCGCAATTTGGGTTTCATTCGCGCGCTCTGCAGGCGCCTTCCAGCCGTGGCGATTATTCAGGACCACTTTATTTACTGCCTGCGCGAGGTAAGGTATTTTCCGGGAAGCAGAAAAATCTGCACGCACCGCCTCGGACTGCACTGCCTGATAAACGGCGGCTTTCTTGGCAGGCCTCTGCGATGGGGCTTTATGCCTACTATCCACAGGCTCGGCCCGAGGAAGCGGCTCCTGGCGGCGCACCGCGATTTCGACGGCGTGGTCGTGCTGAGCAACCATATGAAGTCCGAACTGGTCCTCAACGGTTTTGATGCCGCTCGCGTGGATGTCGTGCACGGCTTCACCGTTCCACCGGAGAAGGAATTGCCCGCGCCGCCCCCGGACAGCAAAAAGATTCTCTTCGTGGGGCAGGTCATTCGCCACAAGGGCGTGGACGTGCTGCTCAGGGCGATGGCCGAACTCCCCGAAGATGTGCGGCTGACGGTCGTCGGCGAGGGCAGCGCGCTGGACGGGAACAAGGCGCTGGCGAAGGAACTCGGGCTGGGCGGCAGGGTCGAGTTTGCCGGATGGCTGAACCACGACGCCCTCGAAAGACATTACAGGGACACCGCGGTCCAGGTTGTTTCTTCAGTGTGGGCCGAGCCGTTCGGTCTGGTGGGATTGGAGGCAATGGCGCGGTGCCGTCCGGTCGTCGCCTTCGACGTCGGCGGAATTTCGGACTGGCTGGAAGACGGCAAGACGGGTTTACTCGTGAAAGAGATTTCTCCGTCCGCGCTCGCGAAGGCAATCGGACAACTCCTTGAAAACCGTGAGGCCGCCGCGGAAATGGGCCGAAATGGACGCAGGCGGGTGGCGGAGAACTTTGTTCCCGCCATCGCGGGAAAGAAACTCGAGGCCTGCCTCCAGAAGGCAATCGAAAGACGGCCGGCCGCCGGCAAAGCCACATCGTAGGAGAAGACAACTTTGGCAAGAATCGGGTTCGTGGCTTCATACTCGGACGAAGGACGCTCCGGCGTCGGGCAGTACGAGATAAACCTTGCGAAGCGTCTGCCCGCGCTGTGCGGGGAGCACGAGTTCGTGGTATTCGCCCGCGAGGACGCGAAGGAATCCTTTATTGCCGATGGATTGAGGATAGTAACGTATCCGGCGAAATACAAAAAGCCACTGCGGAATCTTTTGTGGCACCACACCGGGCTGCATAAAATGGCAAAGCGCGAAGGACTCGACCTTATGCACCTCTCGACGCAGCAACGGCTGGTCCGGCGCAGACCGTGCAGAATAAGCGGCACCATAAACGACCTGGGCACCTACCATATCGAGAACAAGTACGGCAGGATGCGCGACTTTTACCTGAAGCGTTTCGGCCCGCGCTTTGCCCGCCGGATGGACGCGCTGGTGGCCATCAGCGAATTTACAAAGAACGATATCGTAAACTTCTGGGGTATCAGTCCCGAAAAGATTCTGGTCATACACGACGGAATCGGCGGCGAATATTTCGAGCCGCGCGACCCCGCGCAGTGCAGGAGGATACTGTCGGGAAAATTCAGTCTCCCCGACAAATTTCTCCTTTACATCGCTCGTCTCGACCACCCGAGCAAAAATCATGTCAACCTCCTGAAGGGATTCAAAATATTCAAGGACAAATCCGGAACGGAGCACGGCCTTGTCCTGGCCGGCTCAAAATGGTACGGTTCCGAGGTGATTTTTCGGGCGGTCGAAGAACTGGGCCTGAAAGACGATGTGGTTTTCACGGGTTTCGTGCCGGATGAAGACATTCGGCACCTGCTGACCGCTGCGGACGTTTTTGTCTTCCCGTCACATTTTGAGGGCTTAGGGATAACGCCGCTGGAACCGATGGCCTGCGGCACGCCCGTGGCGTGCTCGAACGTCGCGGCGATTCCCGAGGTGGTCGGTGATGCCGCGCTGACATACAATCCCGAAGAGCCGGAGCAGATTGCAGACGCTCTGCTGACGATTACTACCGACGAGTCCCTCAGACAAGACCTGATAAGGAAAGGGAAAGAGCGCGCATCGCGTTTCACCTGGGAAAACACCGCGCGCGAAACGATAAAATTCTTCGACAAGGTCCTTTCCGGGCATTTCGACGGGTGATAACGCAAAAGGTGACTGTCACCAATTACGGAGTCGAGGGAGCCCGGCGAGCGAGATTCGTAGATTAGTGACTGTCATCCTTTTGCAACGAGAAAGTCGGGGCGTAGAATAGAACAGGTCCTGGGATGCCTCGGGGACAGTCCACAGCACCGAGATTCGTAGATTAGTGACTGTCATCCTTTTGCAACGAGAAAGTCGGGGCGTAGAATAGAACAGGTCCTGGGATGCCTCGGGGACAGTTCACAGCACCGAGATTCGTAGATTGGTGACTCCGCCACACACATTGGCGGACAAGTGTCACTAATTATTCAAGTTGACTGACTTTTTTCTGACGGAATTCGAGGTTTAACCGTATTCCTTTGGCAAACAGCATCTTTCGGTGACAGTCACTAATCTACGAATCGCGCTCGCGTTGCTCACGCGATTCCGTAATTAGTGACAGTCACCGATATTAACTGGCGAGAAGAACCGTGCGTGAAAAAATCACAGAGCATTTGCTGAAAGGCGCCGAACTCAGAAAAAAGGTCGCGGAGAAGTTCGCCGACGTCATTGAGGAGATGGCGCGCGTCATCATCGACGCCTTCAGGAGCGGGCACCGGCTCTACATCGCCGGCAACGGCGGCAGCGCCGCTGACGCGCAGCACATCGCGGGCGAGTTGGTGGGGCGCTTCCGTTACGACAGGGCGCCGCTGCCCGCGATTGCGCTTACTACCGACACGTCCGTGATGACCGCGATAGCAAACGACTACGGCTTCGACGAAATTTTCCTGCGACAGGTCAAGGCGCTTGTAACGAAGGGCGATGTCTTTCTGGCCATCAGCACCAGCGGCAATTCGCCCAACGTGCTGCGCGCGGTCGATTACGCGAAGAAAGCAGGCGCGCGAGTGCTCGCCCTTACCGGCAAAGACGGCGGGGAACTCGCCCGCGCCGCCGAAAAGGCGCTCGTGGTCCCGACCGAAGGAACCTGGGACATACAGGAGATACACATTACCGTCGGACACATTCTGTGCGGATTGATTGAAGAAACAATCTTCCCGGAAGGAGAAAAATGACACGCCGCCTCGAAGAAACTCTCGGCAAAATCGGCTCGCCGCGAATCCTCGTGGCGGGAGACTTGATGCTGGACAGATACGTCTGGGGCGATGTCCGGCGCATCTCCCCCGAAGCGCCGGTGCCCGTGCTCAAGGTCAGGAACGAAGAGAACAAACTCGGCGGCGCGGGCAACGTCGCACGCAACCTGGTCACGCTGGGGGCGCAGGTCTCGTGCTGCGGCATCGTCGGCAACGACTATCACGGCAACCTCGTGCTGGAGGAACTGCGCAAGACGGGCGTTGACCACTCCGGCGTGGTCACGGTCGACGACAGGCCGACGATTGTCAAGACAAGAATGATAGCGCACGCCCAGCAGATGGTGCGCGTTGACCGCGAAGACGCCGACGGCATCGACGGGGAAACCGAGAACGCGGTGCTCGCATTCCTTGCAACGGCGATTCCCGAACATGACCTGGTGATTGTATCGGACTACGACAAGGGGCTGATGTCGGCGACCATTGCCAAGGAGATAGTCGCCCTGGCGCGCCGGCACGGAAAGAACGTGCTCGTGGACAGCAAGGCCGATGATTTGAGCAAGTATTCCGGCGCGACGACAATCACCCCGAACCGCCGCGAGGCCGAAAGGATTACAGGCACCGTAATCGCCGGCCCCGAAACGATAGAACAGGCCGCGCAGCAACTGCTTATGGACTATGACCTGGACTTCGCAACAATCACGCTCGACACCGACGGCATTGCCGTGTGCGACGGCGAGGGATGCGAGGTGCTGCCTACCGAACCCATAGAAGTGTACGACACGACCGGCGCCGGAGATATGGTTCTGAGCGTGATGGGACTGACGCTCGCCGCCGGCTTATCATCGCGGGATGCGGCGCGGCTGGCCAACGTCGCCGCGGGCATCGAGGTCTCCCGCGTCGGCGTAAGCCCCCTGACGCGAAAGGAGATTGCGGACAGACTGACCGAGCAGCAGATTTCGCCTTCAAGGAAAATCAAGACGCTGCCGGAACTGCTGAAGATTATCGAAGAGGCGAAAAGAAAGCAGCGCGTGATTGTCTTTACAAACGGCTGCTTCGACGTGCTTCACATCGGGCACATCAAATACCTGCAGCATGCGCGGACGCAGGGAGAGTTGCTTGTGGTCGGCGTGAACACCGATGCCTCGGTTACGCGCCTCAAGGGACCGAACCGCCCGATACTGAAGCAGCACGACAGAGGCCAGATACTCGCCGCCATCGAGTCGGTTGACTACATCGTCTTTTTCGATGAAGACACGCCGATGGAACTGCTGAAGGCCATCAAGCCCGATGTTCTGGTCAAGGGCGCCGAATACAGCAAGGAACAGGTCGTCGGCGCAGACTTCGTGGAATCCTACGGCGGGAAGATTCGCCTGGCCCCGATGGTGGAAGGAATTTCTACGAGCGACATTGTGAAGGTCATTCTTGATAGATATCGTAATTCAGACTCGTAAGCACTGAAACAATGGAGAAACGCTCTTGCCTATGAAGGTTGTCCACGTCGTTCGTCGTCTGGTTGAAGAAGAATGGGGCGGCGCAGAGGCCGTCCTGTATAATTATTGCGTTAGGCTCGCACGGCTCGGCTTCGATGCCCCCGTCTTCGCCACCGCCGCGCTCAGCAGGCCGGGTCCGGATAATGTGAGAGGCCTGGAGATTGAGCGCTTCAGATATTTCTATCCGTTCCTGCTTCTCTCCGCCGAAGCGCGTCTTTTGATGGACAAAAAAGGCGGCAGCCCCATTTCGTTCTCTATGTACAGGCGAATTCGCCGCGAAGACAACCTCTCGCTGGTGCATCTACACGCGATGGGCAGGCTGGGCGCGACGGTTCGCACGGCCTGTAAAAAACGCGGCATTCCGTATGTTGTTTCCCTGCACGGGGGACACTTTACCATACCACCGGAGGAACTCGCGCTATTCCAGAGGCCCGCCAAAGGCACGCTCTGTTACGGCAAACCCTTCGGCCTGCTGTTCGGAACCCGAAAAATCCTCAAGGACGCGGCAGCGATACTCAGCGTGGGCAGGGCGGAACACCTGAAAGTGCGCGAACGTTATCCCGAACAGGCCGTCTATCTGCCGAACGGCGTTGATACGGGGCGATTCGCTCAGGGCATCGGTGAGCGATTCCGCGAAAAACACAACCTGAGGGACAGGAAAATCATCCTCTGCCTCAGCCGCATCGACCCTCAGAAAAGCCAACTCTCCCTCGTTCAGTCTCTCCCCGAAATCCTGAAGAAAGTCCCCGAGGCGTTCCTTGTCCTCGTCGGGTCATCCACGATTGAATCATACCGCCAGCGGATTCTCGACACGATTGCCAAAGAGAAACTCGAAGACAAAACGCTTATGATATCGCAACTGGCGCCGGACAGTGATGATTTGCTGGACGCGTACGCGGCGTGCGACGTTTTCAGCCTGCCTTCGATACACGAGCCGTTCGGCATCGTCGTGCTCGAGGCGTGGGCCGCGTCGCGGCCGGTCGTCGCCTCCCGCATAGGCGGGATACCGCACTTCGTTGACGACGGCGAAAACGGCCTGCTGTGCGAACCCGGCGACCTGGGCGGCCTGACCGAAAGGCTGATAAGGGTCCTCTCGGACAAGGAACTGGCCGAACGCCTCGGGCGGAGCGGCTGCGAGAAAGCGCGCCGTTCCTACGACTGGGATGTCATCGTAAAGCGCCTGACGCGGATTTACGAGAAGGTACTCTCCGGCGAACCATTTGCCGAAGTAGAACACCCCTGATTCCCGCCCGCAAAAACCATCCCCACATAAAAAATTGGTGACAGTCACTAATTTTAATGCTTTTGCGGTAATGTGTTACGTCAGAAAAATTGGTGACTGTCACCAATTTATTGTGATTGGTTGAAAAAAAAGCCCGCCTGTGAAGGCGGGCTTTTTTGTTCTGAATACAGGCGGGGTCAATACATTCCGCCCATTCCTCCCATTCCACCCATACCGCCCATTCCTCCCATTCCGCCGGGAGGCATCCCGGGCATCTCTCTCTTCTCTTCGGGTATCTCGCCGACGATGGCTTCGGTAGTAAGCAGAAGCGCTGCGACGGAACCGGCGTTCTGCAGCGCCATTCTGACGACCTTCGTCGGGTCAATCACGCCGGATTCGACCAGGTCCTCGTATTTCATCGTCAACGCGTTAAAGCCGAAGTTGCCTTTGCCTTCAAGCACCTTGCTTACGACGATGGGGCCGTCGAGGCCGGCGTTTCGGGCGATGATTCTGAGCGGGAACTCGAGCGAGCGGTAAACGATGTCAGCGCCGATAGCCCGGTCTCCGTCGAGTTGCAGTTTCTTTATCGCCTCGCGCGCCCTCAAGAGCGCCACGCCGCCGCCGGCCAGGATGCCCTCTTCCACGGCGGCGCGCGTCGCATGCAGGGCATCTTCGACACGCGCTTTTTTCTCTTTCATTTCGACTTCGGTTGCAGCGCCGACGTTAATCTGGGCCACGCCTCCGGCGAGTTTGGCCAGGCGCTCCTGCAACTTCTCCTTGTCGTAATCGGACGTGGTATCTTCCATCTCTCTTCTGATAAGGTTGATACGGCCCTTGATTTCTTCGGTCTTTCCGGCGCCTTCGATGATGGTTGTGTTTTCCTTGTCGATGATGACCTTCTTGGCGCGTCCGAGGTCGGAGATATCAACGCTTTCGAGTTGAATGCCGAGGTCTTCGAAGATGGCCTTGCCGCCGGTGAGTATGGCAACATCTTCCATCATCGCCTTGCGCCTGTCTCCGAAGCCGGGGGCCTTGACGGCGGTGCAGTTGAGCGTGCCGCGCAGTTTGTTGACGACCAGCGTCGCGAGGGCCTCGCCTTCAACGTCTTCAGCGATAATCAGAAGCGCCTTGCCCGCCTTGGCGATTTTCTCGAGCAGGGGGATTAGGTCTTTGACGGATGTGATTTTCTTTTCGCACACAAGCACATAAGGCTCTTCGAGCACGCACTCCATTTTGTCCGGGCTGTTGATGAAGTGCGGCGAGAGGAAGCCCCTGTCGAACTGCATGCCCTCGACCCAGTCAACGGCTGTCTCGAGAGTCTTGCCTTCTTCGACGGTGATGACGCCGTCCTTGCCGACCCGTTCCATCGCCTCGGCAATCATATTGCCGATTTCCCCGTCGTTGTTTGAGGCGATCGCGCCGACCTGTGCGATTTCTTTCTTGCCGGTTACTTTCTTGCTCATTTTTTTGAGTTCATCGACGACTCCGTCTATTGCCGCCTCGATGCCTCGCTTGAGTTCCATAGGGTTCGCGCCGGCCACGACGTTTTTCAGTCCTTCCTCGAAGATTGCCTCGGCCAGGAGCGTGGCCGTGGTGGTGCCGTCGCCGGCGTCGT
This sequence comes from Planctomycetota bacterium, assembly GCA_043816375.1. GTDB lineage: Bacteria > Planctomycetota > B129-G9 > B129-G9 > B129-G9 > JBDRIB01. Next base: position 48,001 of record JBDRIB010000264.1, read on the forward strand.
CGCTGGTTTTGCTGGCGACTTCCTTGACCATCTGCGCCCCCATATTTTCATACGGGTCTTTCAGTTCGACTTCTCTTGCAACAGTCACCCCGTCCTTGGTGACAGTTGGGGCGCCGAAAGATTTTTCGATGACGACGTTCCGGCCTTTGGGTCCGAGCGTCACTTTGACCGCTCTGGCGAGTTGGCGAACGCCCTTGCGAATAGCCTCTCGCGCATCTTGCTCGAACAGGATTCTCTTTGCTGGCATATACTTTTCCTCCCGGATCTTCTGCAGCAGCAGTTGACTGGTAAAAGAAACTAAGGGGGGCACACGGCCCCTCTTGTCCGGTTACTCGGGTTTGATGGTTATCTCTTTCTGTTTACTCGATTACAGCAAGTACGTCCTCTTCACTCATAATGAGCATTTCCTCGCCGTCGATTTTCACGTCGGTGCCCGCGTAGGATGTGAAGAGAACACGGTCGCCCTTTTTGACCTGCAACGGTCGGCGTTTGCCGTCTTCCAAAAGCCTGCCTGCACCGACCGCCATCACCTTGCCTTCCTTTGGTTTTTCTTTGGCGGTGTCGGGCAGTACGATTCCGCCCCTGGTCTTGTTTTCAGCCTTGAGGCGCTTTACGATGATTTTCTCGTTCAAGGGTTTCAGTTTCGCCATACCCTGGACTCCCTGATTTGTGTTTACCCGGGAAAGAACTTCCTCAGAATCTCGTGTATTGTAAAGGTAACGACCTCATCTGAAAAGGGTTTTTTTATGACCGTATAAACGCCTGCGTTCATAACCTTCATCCGGAGTTCCTTACTGGTGCTTTCGACCAGGATCACCGAATGAACGCGGCGCCGCAGACGTCTTATGGCCCCGAGCAGTTCAAACGCTGTCAGGTCCGGCAGATACAACTCCATAAGCGCCACGTCAAACGGTATCGTGCGCACCACGCGAACTGCTTCTGAACCGCTCCCGGCCGGATAGGGGTCGAGCCCTTCTCTGCCGGCGAGTTTCAACAGCCTTTCCCGGGACTCCTGTTCCGGTTCGGCTATTAGTATTTTCCGTGACACTATAGGAACCTGCTTTTTGTGCCGACAAACGTTCTGTCGATAATATTAACGCAAAAGAAGTGCCTGCGAGAGGACTGTTGCCGTAACGTCCGTTAGTGACTTAAGTTGTTCGAATCGTGGCGAGGCAGAAAGCGTCCTTTGCCACGCTTGTGTTGCCATAATGACACCACCGAAGCCCTCGCAACGCCATTTTGGCACAACCTCTTCCACAATATTTCCCCTTTTAAGAACCGTTCTTAAAACTGAATTCTCGCAACCCCTTTTGGATAAAGAAGAAAGGGATTTGGGGGCGCATAATTTTAAGAACCGTTCTTAAAAATTTGCGGCGTTACCACGATAACTTCCAGTCGTGTATGCGATAATGAAAATTCGGTTTTAAGAACGGTTCTTAAAATTTGAAATTTGGGAGTGGGGAAATGCTGTGTGGTTGGAGGGACGAACCGCTTAACCGGCAAGGCCGCGTCGGTATGACTTTTTAGCGTTGCGGCGCAGGGCGGCTATGGCCGCTGCGTAGTCGGGTGACTTGAAGACCGCTGTGCCCGCGACAAAGGCGTTCGCGCCCTTCAATGCGGGTACGTGGATATTTTCGGGCGTAATGCCGCCGTCAACCTGGATGTCTACTTCCGGGGATAGCGAGATGACGTCGGTTATTTTGTCAATCGCCCGCTCTATGAAACTCTGTCCGCCGAAACCGGGATAGACGGTCATCACCAGCACCATATCTACGAGCCCTATGACTTCGTGCAGGGTGTGAGCAGGCGTGTCCGGGTTGAGGGATATGCCGACGTTTACGTGCCGGTCCAGCCGTGCGGCTGCTTTGTTTATCATATCAATGACGCCGCCCGGGTTGAAATCGGCCTCAATGTGAAAGGTGATGATGTCACTGCCGGCTTCGACGAAGCGCTCAACGTATCGAAGCGGCTCGGAAATCATCAGGTGCACGTCGAGCGGCACAGTGCTGTACTTCTTTATCGCTGCCACTATAGGCGGGCCGATGGTGAGATTGTTGACGAAGTGGCCGTCCATCACGTCAACGTGGAGCCAGTCGGCTCCGGCCTTTTCCACCGCTTCTATCTCGTCTTTCAATCGCGCGAAATCGCACGAAAGCAGCGACGGGGAGATGATTATGTTCTTTTCGCTCATTGTCTCATTATTGTTCTTTGTCTCGGTGACAGTCACCAATATACAAATCTCAGCTCAGGGGACTGTCCCCCGAGGCATTCCAGGACCTGTTCTATTCTACGAATGCAAAAGGATGACAGTCACTAATCTACGAATCGCGCTCGCGCTACTCACGCGATTCCGTAATTAGTGACAGTCACCTTTTGCGTTTTATCACTTTTCCATTGCAAATTTGATGAGGTCGCAGACGCGGTTGGAGTAACCCCACTCGTTGTCGTACCAGCCGAGTACCTTGACCATATTGTCGCCGAGGCACATAGTGGAGAGCGAGTCGAAGATACACGAATGCGGGTTGCCGATTATGTCGCTGGAAACTATCGGGTCTTCGCAGTATTCGAGAATGCCCTTCAGCGCGACGGCCGCAGCGGATTTCACGGCAGAGTTGACGGAATCTACGGTAACCTTTTTCTTCGTAACGGCCACAAAATCGGTGATGGAGCCGTCCACTACGGGCACCCGGAGGGCGATGCCGTTCAGTTTGCCGTCGAGTTCTGGAATCACCTTGCCAACGGCCTTTGCCGCGCCCGTGGTGGTGGGGATTATGTTCTGGGCGGCGGCGCGTGCGCGTCTCATGTCGGAATGAATCATATCGGCAACCTTCTGGTCGTTGGTATAGGCGTGTACCGTGGTCATCAGACCTCGCTCGACACCGAACTCGTCGTTGAGTATTTTAACCATCGGCGCAAGGCAGTTGGTCGTGCAGGATGCGTTGGAAATTATCTTGTGCTCGGGCTTGAGCATACTGTTATTGACGCCAAGCACAATCATCGCGTCTATTTCGCCTTTCGGGGGGACGGTAAGCAGAACCTTCTTCGCCCCGGCGTCCAGGTGCTTTTGTATTTGCGCTCTTTCGCGGAAGATGCCGGTCGACTCTATCACGAAATCGACTTCCATCTGCTTCCACGGCAGGGCGGCGGGGTCTCTTTCGGAGGTTACTCTGATTTTGTTTCCGTTGACGATGATGGCGTTCTCGGCCGCTTCCACGGTGCCATTAAAACATCGGAAAACGGAATCGTATTTCAAAAGGTGCGCCAGCGCCTTTGGGTCGGCAAGGTCGTTGATTGCCACAATTTCGAAATCGCCTCGCTGCTGCATAACACGGGAAACCGTTCTGCCGATTCTGCCGAAGCCGTTGATGCCGATTCTGATTTTCATATGTTGCTCCTTAAGTGTAAAACCTTGCGGATTGATACTCCGCGATATGCCTCCGGGTCAATATTGGTGTTTTTACACGGGTGCACAAAGGACCCGTTCGACATTATAAACGGGAATCATTAATGGTCAAGACCTGTGAAAAAATGCAGGGCAAGGTATTTCCCTCGACCACGAATGGGGCCTTCCCTGCTGCATTGTCGTTGCGGTTGCGGGAAAATTTTTCCGGCGGTCAGAAGAGTGTCGGCTGCCTGTCATCCGCAGGGCCGCCGCCTTCCACGCCGAGGTGCGCGTATGCGTCCGGCCCGGCCATCCGGCCCTGGCGGGTGCGCTGGAGAAAACCTATCTTCAGCAGGTGCGGCTCGACCATATCCACCAGCGTATCGACTTCCTCGCTGAGTGTCGCGGCGAGCGCTTCTATGCCGACCGGTCCGCCAGCGTAGTAGTCGATTATCGTGCGCAGGAACTTCCTGTCCAGTTTGTCCAGCCCGCGCTCGTCGATGCCTTCCATCTGGAGCGCGGCGGCCGCGACTTCCCCCGACACGACGCCGTCGGCCTTGACCTGCGCGAAGTCGCGCACGCGCCGGAGCAGCCGGTTGGCCACGCGGGGCGTTCCACGTGATGATTTGGCCACCATATCGATTGCTTCGTCGTCGATTCCGACATCCAGCAGCCCGGCCGACCGCGCGAGTATCCTGCGAATCTCGTCGAACGAATAAAATTCGACGTGCAGGTGCATTCCGAAGCGCTCGCGCAATGGCGCGGAAAGCAGCCCCGCGCGCGTCGTCGCGCCAATCAGCGTGAACGGCCTCAGCGGCATCTTTATCGTTTTTGCAAATGCGCCCCTGTCCACGATGAAATCCACCTGGAAATCCTCCATCGCAGGGTAGATGAGTTCCTCGACGGTGGGGCTCAGGCGATGTATCTCGTCGATGAAGAGTATGTCGGTGGGCTGCAGGTTCGTAAGAATTCCCATCAAATCCCCCGCGCGCACGAGCGCCGGCCCGGAGGTCGCGCATATTTTCGAGCCCATTTCGTTCGCTACGATGTGCGCCAGTGATGTCTTGCCCAGTCCCGGCGGGCCGTGAAAGAGCATATGTTCGGCCTGCTCTTTGCGCGATTTGGCGGCCCTGACGGCGATGGCTATCTTTTCGATGAGTTCGGAGTGCCCGATAAACTCCTTGAAGTCGCCCGGACGGAGGCTGTAATTGAGTTTCTCTTCGCCCTCGTCCAGAGGCGTTCCGCTCACGACACGCTGTACACTCATAATTTCTGGCTCACTGCAGACTTCACCTGGTTGAATATGGCGTTAAGCAGTTTCTCCACGTCGTCTATCGACGGGTCGGACGTCATCGCGCGTTCAATCATCCGGCCCGCTTCGACAGGCTTATACTGCAACTGCATAAGCACGTCCATCGCCTCGTCCTTGAAATTCATTTCCCTGGCGGGCTCTTCTTCCATCTCAAGATGCCGCTTGAGCGCGAACTTCGTGCACTTCCCCTTCAATTCCGCGATTATCTTTTGCGAGGCGCGCTCTCCGATTCCCGGCAGCGACCTGAGCGTCGTGGAGTCGCCGGTCTCGATGGCCGCGGCTATCCTCTCCACCGGTATGACGAACGCCTTGAGCGCCTTGCGCGTGCTTATTCCCTGCACACTGGTGAAAAGCAGGAAGAATTCGCGGTCGACCTCGTCAACAAAGCCGACCAGCCTCGGCACCAGGTTTCCGCCGGCGGTGCTTCCTTCGAGGTAGTGGTAGGTATGCAGGGCGACGTCCTGGTCGCGCAATGACAGGAGTTGTTTGTTGATGATACTCGGAACGAGCACCTGGTATGCGATGCCGTGGGAGAGAATCTCGACGGTGTCGGCCTTCACGCTGATGAGTCTTCCGGATATCCGCGATATCATTGTTATTCTCGGTCAAAAACGCTCATCTTATCGTTCTTTTCATTGCCAAGGAAACACCTTGCGAAAGGATGACACTTGTCCGCCTCAGGCGGAGTCACCTTTCGTGTTGCATTGGCAATACAATCAACAACAAAATGCGCCGGTTCAATCAACGTCTGCCGCCTGTATGAGCCAGCGCGAAACAATGGCAGGTCGCCGCCGCCAGGGCGTCCGACACGTCAGACGGCGAAGGCGGCTCTTTGAGCCCGAACAGGCTCTGTATCATCCGTCCGACCTGTATCTTCGAGGCGTGCCCGTTTCCCGTCAGCGCTTTCTTTATCTTCGTGGCCGAGTAACTCGCCACCTCAACCCCGCATTCAGACGCGGCAAGGAATATCAGGCCGCGCGCGTGTCCCATAAGGATTGCCGTACAGGGATGGGCATAATGCGAGTAAAGTTGCTCCACGGCGAGCGAGCCGGGTTTGAGGGAAGAGATGATTGAGCGCACGCCACGGTAGATTTCGCCCAGCCGGTCTTCCAGCGGCGCGGAATCCTCCGTCGTGATAGTGCCGGCCTCGACGAGGCTTATGGAGTCCCCGTCGGCGTCAATCACGCCGTAGCCGGTAATGCGCAGGCCCGGGTCTATGCCCAGGATTCTCAAGGTTCCCCTCTTTCAGCAACGAAGAACGGCCTGTCGTGCAACCCGCTGAATTGTAGCGGGCGCGCATTCTTTGTCAAGAACTCCCGGCCGCATTTCTCACCCGGGACAGATTCGGCTCAGGGGTCGGACAACTTCCGGTCAGCCGGCGTTGCGCAGCGTGATTCTGCCGGGGCCGCCGGCAGGCAGCGCGATTTTTCCGGCCTGTATCGCCTCAAAAAAGCAACGCACAACCTTCGGGTCGAACTGCTTACCCGCCTGATTCACCATCTCCTGAAGGGCCTTTATCACGGGCCGCGATTTCTTATACGGCCTTTCGGTCGTCATTGCGCTGAATGCGTCGGCCACTGCGATGATGCGGGCACCAAGCGGGATGTCTTCTTCCGCGACTCCATTCGGGTAACCCCTGCCGTCGTGTCGCTCGTGATGATTCACAATCATCGGAATCTCTTTTGACAGGAACCTCAACGGCCCGAGTATCTGGGCGGCGATGGAGGGGTGGCTCTTCATGGCGGCGAATTCTTTGCTGTTCAGTTTTCCCGGCTTGGTGAGGATGCTTTCACTAATGCATATCTTGCCGATGTCGTGCAGGTCCGCGGCGTTCGCAACGGTTTCCACCGTCGAATCGCTAAGCCCCATATGCTGAGCGATTGCCCTGGCATAATACGCCACGTCGTAGGAATGTTTCAGCGTGTAACCGTCTCGTATCTTGACGGCGGAGAGCAGCGAATGCACGGCGGCCACACTGGTCTGCTGGAGGTCGGTGGACAACTCCGCCAGTTTCTCGCGCAGGTCTTGCACGCGGCCTTCGTCCATATAGCGGCCGACATTTCTCTCTTTCTTCTCCTTGACCGACAGGTTATCCGACCACACCACAACCGTGTTTCGGCCGGATCTTTTGCCTTCGTACATCGCCGCGTCCGCACGAGAAAGAAGCCGCTCGGCGTCCGAACCGTCTTTCGCATCCCTGCCCGTTATGCCAAAGGTTACCGTCAGTCGCGTCGATACCCCGCCGTGAGAGAATTTGTGTTCGGCAAGGGCGGAACGAATTCTCTCGGCGAGCGCCGCGGCGTCCTGCGGGGTAGTGCTGGGCAGAATCACGGCGAATTCCTCGCCGCCGTAGCGCGCTACCGTATCGACCTCCCGGCACTCTTCGGCGATGATATCCGCAACCTTCTCCAGCACGAAGTCTCCGAAGCGGTGACCGAATGAATCGTTTATGCTCTTGAAGTAGTCGATATCCACCATCATACACGACAGCGGCGTATCATAGCGAAGGGCGCGCGTTTGTTCTTTTTTGAGCCTTTCGAAGAGGAGCCGCCGATTGGCCAGTCCGGTGAGGGGGTCTCTTACAGAGAGTTCCTTCAGTCTCGCGTTGGCTTTCAGAATTCTCCGGGATTTCTTGAAGACCGCATTCTCAAGTCTCCGTATCTTCAGAAGGCGCTTTCCTTCCCACAGGCCGAAGACCAGGCAGGTCGCGATTATCAGGGCCACTGTCGTGCCGACCTCGGGACTTGACATCTGGCTCAAAATGTCTTCAGCGGGTTTCCCCTTTGCTATTTCCGCCTCTACATCTTCCACCGACCAGGGGTCCCCGGAAAGCGGCCGTGAGGCAGCGTTGAAAAGCGCCTCGACATTGCCACGTGCCACGAAAAACGCACAACAGATAATCCCCAGGGCAAATCCCTTGAGCAGTGAACTGATTAACAGAGAAGATATGCGTGGGGTGGATTTCATCCGCCATTCCTCCACTTGAAGACAAATTGGTTTCAACCTAAAGAGTTAATCGCTTGTTTGAACTGGTTTTGCGGATGAATAACGATATGCACAGGAACTATTTTGCGGATTGCATATAGAGTGAAGCAACAGGTGTGCCACCCGCCGCTAAAACAGTAAGCACTTTTGCAGCAAGGCGTTACACAACAAGGCGTGTCTCAATCCCTGGGAAAATACCTCCCGCACGGGAAAACCCGCCTCTTGTGGCGAAAGGGGATGGACCAAATCTGCCATCCAACCGTTGGGAGGGTCACAGGAAAGGCATCCATAGTGAATACGACGAAGGCGGCGAGCGCCTACGTTGTAGGCACATGCCGGGTCCCCCGGCGCTACTCCCGCCACGTAATGCCCTACAAAATAAGCCATTACGCATTTGTGGCAGATTTTGTCAGGCGGCACATTATTTGCGGAATACCTTATGCCCGTGCGGGAGCCGTTCTTGCCGGACATCGAAAGATGCTGGAATCTCCTCTACACTTACACTATCGTATCCCGCACGGCTTTTTTATGCCCTGATTTTCCCCTCGCGAACCCAGCCCGCCTGAAACGCCCATACTTCTCAACTTGGCTGACCTTGCGCCAACATCGGTAATTGATTCACCGTTCCATCCCCGAGGCTCCATAACGCACAGTAGAGACCGTCACAAACCGCCGCTATCTTGACAGCGCCCGGAGGCGTGGTATCATCTCTCCTGCACGAATGGTTTTACCCGCCTGAGGAGGGCTCATAATTAATGATAAGGCATTTCGACCTGCCCGAAGGCTACCGCCTGACCAGGAGCGACCCTCTTATTCTCATCTCGCGAGCGGGCAGGGAGAGAGTGCTTAAGGCCATTGCCCAGGGCCGCGCAGACCTGCGAAAGGCGCCGGGCATTGCAGGACGCGCAGACGCCCTAAGGCTGAAGTCCGACGGTTCCAGACCGTCGTTCCTGGTCAAACAGTACTGGCGCGGGGGTATCTTTCGCGGCGTTATGAGGCAGAGATTCCTCGGCATCAGGCGTTTCATAAGTGAGTTGCTGCTCACCGAAATCGCCGCCGCCGCGGGCCTGAATACGGCCAGAATAGCCGGGCTTTTGCTGAAACGCGTTGACGGAATCTTCTGGACGGCGACCCTCGTCAGCGAGGAAATCGAAAACGCGCCCGACCTCGCGCGGCTGGCCGCCGGGGAATATCCGGATATGCCGCGAGCCGCGCGCAATGCCGTGCTGAAGGCCGTCGCCGGCGAAATC
>JBDRIB010000265.1:0-21047 GCA_043816375.1 Planctomycetota bacterium
AATTTCGCACGCTTGCGATTGCTTACGCATAACATATATGGTAGCCCGCTAACCAACTTAATTTTCCGCCTGTTCGTTTTGCATACATTGTAGATAAAATTGCGTCGATTTTTTGCGCCCCGCCTGGCTCCGGCCATCGCGTCATCTTTGACGTAACGCTCCACCATAACGCCATACGTTATAATGCTTTATGGCAATACAGGGGGCGTGATTCCCCTATTTTCGGGTTTTGTTAGGCATAGCGGGGTCAGGTGCTTCCTACTCAGCACGTTTATTTCCTGTGTGGCATAAGCCAGGCTGGACTGGTCAGTTAAGGAAAAAGATCTCGGCAGGTCTGTGGGGGGAAGGTCGGATGAGGGAAAAGAGGTCAGGGAAAGGTTAGGTGGATATTGATTATAGGGGGAAAGGTCGTAATCCATAGAGGGGTATTGACAGAAACAGGGTTTAACGTGTTGCGTGATAAAGGGATCGCTCCTTCAAAACAGGGTATTCTGGTATAGGGTTACGTGCAAATAAGGGCATATTACGACCCGGATTTGTGTAAAAAAGGAGACTCAAACTCCTCTCTCTCTCTCTCTCTCTCTCTCTCTCTCTCTCTCTCTCTCTCTCTCTCTCGAGGTGTGTCTGTTTGAATACCGGTTTCCGCGGCATAAAAGGGCCTGATTTGCACTTAACTCTATATGAGAAAGTGGCATTTTGACGGTCATAACGTGTTGTGTTTATGGGGGTTAAGTAGTGTTTTTGTCAATACCCACTTACGGATTGGAATTTTGGTAGGTGTTTTGCTCTATTTTCGAGTAGGGGGTGGTGTGAGAAATTACGATATAGGGGTACAATGTGTGATTATGGCAATGATTATTACGAAAGGGCACATTTGAGAAAATGAGTTAAGGTCCCAAAAACGACACAAAAGGCGACTCAAGGGCGATTATTTGGGTGTTTTTCCCAGACCTTTCTTTCCCCCCTCTGACCTGATGTTGGTTTTCCCTGACCTCTCGTGTGTGTTATATGGTTTGTGTCAGGTGCTGTGTCAGGTTGCGAGTCTATTGGGGGCTGTTGTGGGATACTGTGGGGTGTTGGGGTCTAATGACGAGAGGTGTTGTATATTTGCAGAAGTCTGTATGGGGGTATTGGATACGATGTAATGGGAGTGGTGACATAGGCTTACTGTGACACTCTTTTGAAAGGCCCTTTATCGCTCCCAAAGCAGACGCTCTACCAGGCTGAGCCACACCCCGGGGCTGCTATTATAGCAACCCTCCCGTGGCGCGTCCAATGTTTGCATTTCTCTTTGTGTCTTTTGCGCTTTTGTGGTTTAGTATCAGGTTGATAATTAAAGAAATACGAAAGGTGACTGTCACCAATTACGGAATCGAACGAGCCAGGCGAGTGAGATTCGTAGATTGGTGACTGTCATCCTTTCGGCAGGTATTTCTTTTGCAATGCAGAGAGCAAAAATTTCGCCGAAGTCCGGAATCGCCGGATAAACGGGTCTATTGCGCGCGAGGTTCATAATGGAACCCGGAAAGAAGCGGACACATAACAAAGGAAAGGCGCGGAAAAAACGCGAGGCGAAAAAGGACTGGCTGAAGCAGCACGTCAGAGGGCCCGTGGTTGTGGCAGCCGTGGTTGTGCTGCTGGCCGCGTTTGCGCTGCAGGCGATAACGAGTATGGTGCGCAAGTGCCCGACGTCCGACGAGAACGTACACCTGTCGGCGGGATACACTCACCTCGTGACGGGCGATTTCCGGCTGAACCCGGAAGACCCTCCGCTGGTAAAGTCACTGGCCGCGCTGCCGCTGCTTGCGATGGACATTGACGGCGGCTTTGACCATACATCGTGGCAGTTGGAAAAGGAGAAATACAGGGGCGAGACCGCCAAAGAGTTTGAGAACAAAAAATGGATTTACGGCTGGTGGTTCCTGTATCACTGGAACGATGCGAACACGCTGATATTCCGGGCAAGGATGGTAATGGTCGCGATGTCCGTCTGTGCGGGGCTTCTGGTCTTCTTCTGGGCGCGGGAGTTGTACGGCAACGCGGCGGGGCTGTTCGCGCTGCTCTTGTTCTGCTTAAGCCCGAACATCCTTGCGCACGGCAGACTGGTAAACTCGGATATGGGACTGGCCTTCTTCTCTCTGCTGGCGTTGTATTGTCTTGACCGGGCGCTGCGCAGGATGACGCCGCTGCGGGTCGTCCTGGCGGGAATCACGCTGGGGCTTGCGCTGCTGTCCAAATACACGGCCCTTACAATCCTGCCCGCTTTCCTTCTTCTCGCTTTAATCAGGATTATGCAGAAGACGCCGTTGAAGGCGCCCCTTATCAAAAGGGCCGAACTTGTGAAGAGGCAAAGCCGGATTCTGCCGGCGGCGGCGGTATGCATTGCGATACTTCTTATAGCGTGGGGCGTGATTTGGACGGGCTACGGGTTTCGCTTCCGCGGGATAGACCCCGACAACGAAAAGGTCCAGCAGTACCTCACCACGCAACTCCCCCTGTGGGAGTCCTCCCACGCGCCCTACGAATTTGCGATGGAGAATAAACTGCTACCGCAGGCATTCCTGTACGGCTTTCAGTACAATACTTATTCGACATCCAGGCGCGCGGCGTTTCTGGACGGCGAATACAGCACAACCGGCTGGTGGTACTACTTCATAATGACGCTGCTGTACAAGACGCCCGTGCCGACGCTGATTTTCCTGGCACTCGCGCTCCTGCTTTCATACCGGCTGAGCCGCGGCAAATGGTACTATGAGACTCCGCTTATCGTGTTTTTTCTCGTCTTCTACGGCACTGCCCTGGCCGGCAAAATAAACATCGGGCACAGACACATACTGCCCGTCCTGCCGGTGATATTCATTTTCGTCAGCAAACTGGTCAATCACATTCAGCGCCCGAGGGTATCGCAGACTGCGATTCTGGCGACAATCTTCGGCCTTCTCGTCGTCTGGTATGTCCTGGGTGCCGCGCTTATCTGGCCGGATTATCTCGCGTATTTCAACGAGCCTTCCGGCGGACCCGACAACGGTTACAGGCATCTCACCGACTCGAACATCGAATGGGGCCAGGACCTGATACAGTTGAAGGAATTTATGGGCGCGCACAAAATCAAACGTGTGCACCTGGCGTACTTCGGCCAGGCCGACCCGCATTATTACGGAATCGAATATGACTGGATAGCCGGTTACTTCTTCCGGGTCGAGGAGCGCCGCCCCGGCGCTTCACGCATGGATGTACATTACGTGTGGAGTATGGCGTGGAACTGGGACCCGGAGATTACCAGAAAGAGAGGGCGCCAGGAGAAGCCCGCGAAAATCAACAAAGGCGACTGGGTCGTAATAGGCGCCAGCAGTTATATGGATACGGGGTTCCATCCTTCGATAAACGTTGTCTCCCCGTATAAGAGGACGCAGGGCCTGCAGGCATTCCGCGTTCTTGGCGACGAGAAACACAACAGGATACTAAGCGTGAAGGGGGGAAATTACTACGGCAACATCGGCCATTCATTACTCGTCTTCCATATGAAGGAAGACCTGGACATCTACGAATATCTCCGCGACTTCTACGAGCGCAGGCGTCGCCGCTGAAAACCACTTCCCTTGACAGGCTCCGTTTCATGGGATTTCACAGATTCTTTGACCATTGACCCTTGACCTTTCACCTTGATTAACAGGGATAGACAGGATGAACAGGATTGTACTTCTCAACCACGGCCCATACGGGCCGTCTGTGGGGACGGAACTCCTATACTACTTCCTTTCGGAACTTTCTTCGCGCAAGGCCCGCGAGCCCCAGCAATTCGGCGCTAATCAGCACGATTGTAACGGGCTCGGGGATGACGCCATCTTCCTCTATGACGGGACGAGTGTCACCACGTTCTTCGACGCCGAGGCGGGCATCTTCTTCGGCAATTCGATTAGCACAGCCACGGGCTATGGCGTAGGCTCGACCCTGTGGTCGATGTACGACATCTACGACCTTGACGCCCTTGACATCGGCATCCTGCCCGAGCCTTCCACCATCTTCCTGATGATCGGGAGCGCAAGCGGGCTGGCCGTGGTCGCAGGCGTTATGCGCAGAAAACTGCGCTAAGGCTTGAGCCAAGGCCAGAGATTCCTTCAGGAATCCGGAGAGAAGCAAAAAGACCGGGCGGTTCATTGTGAACCGCCCGGCTTGTTTTTTAGCCCGCATTTCTTGTCAGCAAAAATACCGGACAGACCGAAAGGGTAGGACGCTGAGGAGCCTCGAACGGTGACTCACACCATTCCCCCTCGGACCCGTATGGGTCGCAAATTGCGCTCCGTAAACAGAACCGTTCCGGCCGCAAATTGCCGGTCAATGGGGAATAGGGGTATTTACTTGACTCCACATCCCCCAAGGGATTGTGGTTTTGAACAGAGTGAAGCCACAATAAATTGCGCTAAGTTGAGCCAAGTGAATACCCCTAATGGGGAAAGTATCTGTGTTTATTCGTGTGCATTCGTGGTTTCACGGTTTTCTCTGCGGTGAATTTCGTGCCCGCACGGCGGAATGAATCACGGCGGGGATTTCAATTCGTTGATGATGTTGAGGCGGCGGTTGGCTTTTGGATAGAGTTCGTGGCGGTTGAAATTGTCGGTGAAGGAGAGGAAGCACTCGCGGGCGTTCGCGTAATATCTCTGCGCCTTTAGCCTGTACGCATCAGAGCCCGCGTCGTCCCCTTTCGCGCGGCGTTTGTCGGCCTCGGCGAGTTCTACGTCGCCCAGCGCTTCCTGGCCGACGCCCTCGCAATAAAGCGCGACCGGGACGTAGTACATTCCGAACTCGTTCTCGATGTACGAGGCGTCTCCCATCTCTTTCCAGTACGACTTCTGTATGAGTCCGCAGATTTCGATTGACCTTTCGTGCCTGCCGACGACGGAATGCAGGCGGCCTATGTAGTAATAGGCAAACGGCGCCCAGGACGCCCCGCGGTTGGAGTCGGGAATCCCCTGAAGTATATCGAGCCCCGGCTCGGTGAACAGGAAGAAACCGAACACCACAAAGAGCACAATGAGTATGATTATAAGTCGCTTCATTACGGCCGCCAGTCACCGTACAGGTGGTCTTTGCTTTTTTGGGTCTTTTTCCTCTCAGGCGGCTTTAAGCCGAAGGTCCGGCGATTTTTGTCCCACCATTCCCGCCAGGACTCAATCGCGCGCGCGCTGTCTTCAGGCGAGGCTTCGGATTCGTAGCCGAATTCCTGTCCGGTGACGCCGCGCAGCGCCTCGACCGTCACCGTGCGCATATCGACATCGTCGCTCGACAGGCGCGCAATCATTTCGGCCACGGTCGCCTTATCTCCGTCGTAGAATTGCACGAGCGCCCTGGCAATTTCTTGCCGCGCGTCTTCCCTCGCCCAGAGGTCGGTATCGACAAGACTCTGAACCGCATCGGGGATGTTATACAGAATATTGAATTTCGACTTCCGAGGGAACCCGAACTGGATGTAACTGCTCGACAGGGCGTTCCATTGCGCTTTCAGGCTCCTTCCCGGGCGGAACCCGAGCACTTTCAGCGTGGACGTATGCTCGTCGACCGCTGTCACTTCCAGGAGCGCGATCACCACGCCGATGTCTTCGTACATATAGCGCACGAACATCACGTCCCGCGTCGTTTCCAGATCTTCGTCAACCTTTTCGTGTGCGAAGGCATAGTATCCCGCACGCACTCCGTCGGCGGAGCCTTTTTGCACCGTGACCGTCTGTTCATCGCGGGCCGGTTTCACATCCGCTATTTCCGCGGTAAACGGGTTGTCCAGGAAGGCGCCGGTCGCGGCGAGTTTCGCCGAATCGACGCGGAAGTCCGTCATAGAACTCGCGTAGATTTCCTGCAGTTCCTCGAGGCTGACTTTCGGCTCGGAAAGCGTGCGCTTCAGCAGATACCTGCCGTAAACGAACGTCCCGTCCTCGATTTTTTCTTCGCTGATAACCTTGCCCATAAGGTTGCTCCGGAATTCCCAGTATTGCCGGACGGTGATTTCACCAAACGTCAAGGGGTCTGGCGCTCTGACCCGGGATTCTTTCGTCGTGCAGCCGGCAAGGAGAACAACGACCAGAGACAGCAATAATGCGCAATTTAAGATTCTCGACATAGGTTCCTCCCACATTGTTAAACGCCCTGTAATAATCCGGTGTACCAGTAATACCCCTTCACGAGCAAATCGCCCAGAAACAAGTATATCACAGCCCCCAGCGCCAGGTAAGGCCCGAAAGGCATATAATGTTCTTTCGTAATCAGGATTACCAGCACGCCGAATATCGCGCCAACCAGACAGGCGACAAGAAACACGACGATTGTCCCCTGCCAGCCGATAACCGCTCCCATCATAGCGAGCAGTTTCAGGTCGCCGCCGCCCATTGCCTCTTTCCTGAACAGAATACGCCCGAGCACCGCAACCACGTAAATTATCGCAGCGCCGACAAGCATCCCCATCAGCGAAGAAAACAGACCGACCAGGTTCTCCCCCCACGGCAGACGCATAACCTGCTCCCGCCAGGGGAAGTTCGCCAGCCCCTGCTGGTGCAGGGCCGGATAGAAGAAACTTACCACCGGCGCAATGAGTATCCCGCCGATGCTTATCTCGTTCGGGATTATCCGCAGCCTTATGTCGATGAACGTAACGGCTATAAGCGCGCACACAAAAACGGCGTATATGATAAACAGGGGCCACGTATCGGCGAAAACGCCGCCGACGTCCCAGTTGACAAGAAACCTGTGCCCGAGCAAAAAGACAAAGCCGCCCGTGATTATTTCAACCATCATATATCCCGGCGAGATGGGCTTCTTGCAATGGCGGCATTTCCCCGCGAGCATCAGGTAACTTATAACCGGAATGTTGTCATACCACGCGATTGTCTTGAGACAGTGCGGACACAAAGACCGCGCTCCGAATATCGTCATACACTTCCGCGGCAGCCGGTATATGACGACATTCAGAAAACTTCCGAGCACAAGCCCCAGAAGTCCGCACCAGATTAACACGAGGGTTGAAATATCCATAGAAATGTGGGATTACACGTTTGGAAACTCAGTAAAAAGCAGATTTCGACATTTCTCACGGATTACGCTATACAGAATGTCTCCGTGCATCCCCTCTCCTTCAATATCGACAAAATCCGCTTGACAGGTTATCCAATTCTGCTACCTTTCTGCCGCAAATGCAAGTACGGTAACCGTCACCGAATTCTGCACATCAACAGACTACAATGCTTGACAATAAGGGTGAAATCCTGGAGTACATCGCGCCGGACGGCACGGCGCTGAAATACCGCTTCTTCGGAGACGACTCCGCCTCCGACGCGGTCGTGTACGTAAACGGGCTGGAAAGCCACGGCGAATGGTTCTGCGATGCCGCGGATTACCTGGCAAAAAACGGGTACGCGGTCTGCCTGTGGGACCGGCGCGGCTCCGGCCTGAACGAGACCGAACAGGGCGACTGCAAATCCTATCAGCAATTCGTCGACGACCTCGCGCACTTTATCGAAGAGCGCCGCAAACGCCACAGGCATATCCACCTCATCGGGCATTCCTGGGGCGGGAAATTCGCCGCGTACTTTACGGTCCGGCGGCAGTTCCTCGTCGATTCTCTCGCGCTCATCTCCCCCGGTCTCGCGCCGAAGGTCGGCTATTCCCTGTTCCGGAAAATCGGCGTGGCGCTCGCCCTCCTGAAAAACAAAACGAAACTCTGTCCCACGCCGATTAAAACGGAAATGTTCACGTCAAATCGCGAGGCGCTCGAATACATCGAGAACGACCCGCTCCGATTGAAGGAAGTCACCGCGCGCTTCCTCGTGGAAAATCTGAAGATGGACCTCTTCCTGAAGCAGAACGCCGACGGCGTCCGCGTGCCGGTCGCGCTCTTCCTCGCGGGCAAGGACGAGGTAATCGACAACGGGAACGTGCGCGCGATGTTCGCACGCTTCCACCCGCACATCCGCCGCACGCGCGAATGGAACGACGCGAAACACTGCCTGCTTTTTGAGAAACCAGACGGGATTAACGAAGAATTGCTCTCGTGGCTCCGCGACTGCCTTTCGCATCAGGTCTCGCCGCGAAAAATACTCATCGCCGGCGCCGGCGGCGTCGGCTGCGTCGTCGGCGGCATGCTCGCGATGGGCGGGCACGACGTAACGCTGCTCGCGCGCAAACGGCACACGGAGGCGATAAAGGCAAACGGGCTCAAAATGACCCTCTTCGGCTTCGAACGAAAAATCGAAAACATCACCGCAGTGACCGATGCAGGCAGCGCGGAGCAGCCCGACATCATTATCGTCTGCGTCAAGTCCTTCGACACGAAAGCGGTAATCGAACAGATAAAGAGCCTAATCCGCCCCGGGACGATTCTCCTCAGCCTTCAGAACGGCGTCGGAAACGAGGAGGCGCTTGCCCGCGCATTTCCCGACAATCCGGTCGCGGGCGGCGTGATACTCGGCTATTTCTCGATGACCGGCGACGGGCGCTGCGAAACCCGAAGCGACCGCGGCGGAATCCTGCTCGGCGCGCACGCAAATATGAACGGCGCGGCGCTCGGCGAACTCGCCGGTGTTTTGCGCGATTCGCAAATGATAGTCCGCGCGGCCGAAGACTGCCGAGGCGTAAAGTGGTCGAAACTCCTGTTGAACGCCGCATTCAACGCGTTGAGCGCGGTCACCGATTTGCCGGCGGAGGAGTTGCTGGCCGACAAAAAACTCTTCGCGCTGAACCGGCGGCTCTTCCGCGAATGCCTGGCCGTTATGCAGAAGCAGGGAATCCCCGTTTACGACCTGCCCGGTTATATGGTGAAAAAACTTGCGATGGCCTCAGGCGTGCCCAACTTCATCGCGAGCCGCCTGCGCAAACTCGGCCGCAGCGAACAGGGAGGCCGCTCGTCGATGTGGTACGACGTCACCTCCGGCCGCGGCAGGACCGAGGTTGATTTCCTCAACGCGGTTATCGTCGCGGAAGGAGAAAAATGCGGCGTCTCAACTCCTGCCAACGCGCACGTCACGAAAATCGTCAAGGAAATAATCTCGAACAAGGACGCGCGCGAAAAATACGCGCGTGATTTGAGCCTGGTTTACAACGTCCCGAAACGCAAATGAAATTCTCCGGCATAGAACTCTTTCACCTGCGAATACCCTTCAGACGCGCGTACAAACACGCGCTCGCCGACCACCGCGCGTCGGACACGGTGCTGGCAAAGGTTACAACGGACACGGGAGTAACCGGCTGGGGCGAAACGGTGCCGCGCAGGTATCTCACCGGCGAGACGCCGCAGGGCGTCATCGACTGCATCAACGACAAATTGTGGCCGTCCGTCCGCGAGACTGAAATCGCCGCTTTCGATGACATCCGTCCCCTGCTTGAGCCGCTCTGTGATTTGTCGCAAAAAGAACGAACGACGGCGGCTTACTGCGCGCTTGAACTCGCCCTGCTCGATGCGGCCGGGAAAGAGTACGGCAGGGACGCGGGCGGCATACTGGGCACGATGAAGCGCAGAGGCGTCAGATACACCGCGCCCATTGACGACGTCCCGGTAAAAGATGCAATGCGGCGCGCGTTTGTTTTCCGTCTACTCGGCTTCAGGGATTTCAAGGTGAAGGTCGGACAGGAGGGCGACATCGAACTCGTTCGCGCGGTCCGAAAAGTTGTCGGGAACAAAGCGGACATCCGCGTGGACGCCAACTGCGCCTGGGACGCGCAGACCGCCGTCCGCAAGGCGCAAAGACTCGCGGGCCTGGGCGTCTCCTCAATGGAACAGCCGACGCCCGCCGACGACATCGAGGCAATGGCCGAGGTCGCAAAACACTCGCCGATTCCGATAATGGCGGACGAATCGCTCTGCACCGTCGAGGACGCCGAGCAACTCGCCCGCAAAAAGGCCTGCGGTATCTTCAACGTGAGGCTTGCCAAATGCGGCGGCCTGCTCGGAGCGAAAAAAATCATCGACATCGCGGCGCGCCGCGGAATCGCGTGGCAACTCGGCTGCCTTGTCGGCGAGACCTCGATTCTGGCTGCGGCGGAAAGGGCGCTGCTCTCCCGTCTGGAAGGTTCCATCCACGTCGAGTATCCGTTCACGCGCCAGTTGCTCCTCGACCACATCTGCAAATCGCCCGGCCCGAGACTCCCGCGCGGGCAGGCCCGGGTTGCGGAGAGCGGCTGCGGACTCGGAATAAACCTCGATGAAGGAAAGGCGCGCAAACTCGCCGGGATTCCGGCGGAATAGCCCTTGCACGGACCGCGCCGCAGCGTAAAATAGTGTCGGTCAAAAAAGCAAGGAGAACAGATATGAACAACACCCCATACCCCCCGCCGCCACCCAACGTTCCACCGCCGCCGCCGCCGTATGGAACACCGCCTCCCCCCGCAGGATACCGACCTCCGCCTCCGGGATATCCTCAAGGATACCCGCCTCCGCCATACGCTTACAAGCCCCCCACCTCCGGCCTCGCTATCGCATCGATGGTAGTCGGCATCGTCGGTGTGTGGACTATGTTCCTGGGTGTGATACTCGGCCCGATTGCCCTGGTGCTGGCGTCAAAGGCCAGGAAAGTCATCAGTACAGGCCACCAGAGCGGCGAAGGCTTCGCGACCGCGGGCAAGGTAACCGGAATAATCTCAATAATTCTCGGAGCCGTCGTAATCATCGCTTACGTCTTGATGTTTACCCTGCTTTTCGGGATTATGACGCACTATTCGCCGGAAGGATTTATAACTAAAGATAACACCAGGCGCAATATGGAAAGCGTTGCTGATGCGCTTGACGCATATCACAGAGAGAACAATACCCTGCCGGAAGACACCAGAATCTATTCCGGCAATTTCTCAAACGAAATCCTCTGGACGGAACTCGAGGATACAAGAAGCCTGTTATCACGAAGCGACCTGAGAGACAGCTGGCAACGGCCGCTGGTATATGACCGGCTTAAAGGCACGGGCGGCGAGTTGGAGGTCAACGAAAAATTCGGTTATGACAAATCAATACTGGAACAGGCCGCCCCCGGCAGGCCGCCCGCCTACATCATCTGGTCCAAGGGCGCGGACCTCGACGACCCCGGCGACGACATCTTCTTCCTGGAAGGCCGCGGCATCGTCACCCCGCCGGGATACGCGGAGATAGAAACGGACGACTAATAACGCTTGAGAAGCACAACAGCAATTACACGGTTTGAATCTCACAGGAGAACATTATGGAATCGCCAGCACAGCCGCCGGGCGCGCCGTCCCCTCCGCCCGAAGGCCCGCCGTTCCCGCCGGGTGGACAACAACCGTACTACAATCAACCCCCTCAACCTTGCTACGTTTACTACCCCAAGCCCCCTGTGAGCGGAAACGCGATTGCCTCGATGGTTCTGGGCATACTGTCAATCTTTATCTATTTCCTGGTACTCATCCTTGCCCCCATCGCGCTCGTCTTTGCGAGAAAAGCCAGAAAGGAAATCGAAAGCGGTACCGCCACCGGCATCGGCTTCGCCAAGGCAGGCAAAGTGACGGCGATAGTAGGACTGGTTCTCTTCACCATCGTGGTTGCGATCATCGTCGCTTTTATAATATTCGTCCCACGCCCCGAACCGCACGATTCGTATGAGCACAAAGCAACAGTGCGTCATATGGAGACTCTCGCCGACGCGCTGGACAAATATCTCAATGAAAACGGCGACTTGCCGATGGATACGCGCAAGCACTCCGACGGATTCTCGAACGAGAAATTGTATCAAGATATCAGGAAGCGCCTGGTCGGCAGAGAAGAATTAAACGACGGCTGGTACAACGCACTCATATATGACCGGCTGCTGGGATCCGACAACAAGAGGGAGATTAACGAAACGTTCGGCTATGACAAATCGATATTGGACAAGGCATATTCCGAAAATCCGCCCAGATACATCATCTGGTCCAAAGGCGCGGACCTCAAAGACCCCGGCGACGACATCTTCTTCATCGAAGGCCGCGGCATCGTCAGACCGGTGGGATATGAAGATACCGACTAATCGGGCACGCTGCGGCAGCGTAAAATGGTTCCGGCCAACGAGCAAGGAGAATGAATATGAGCAGCGGCACCTATATATCCCCCCGCTGCGTGAACAGTGCGAAGCCACGGCGGATGCGCCATCTCTTTGGGGAAAAAAACGGGCTGACTTTCTGCACCAGTCGGCATACAAAATCGGCCCCAATCCCCTCAAGTAGGAAGGCGACAAATGTTTTCTTTCCTCAAAAAGTTACTCAATAAAAAGTTGTTCGTTGAGGAGCAACCGCAGGCGGCGCGACCGCAGAAAGACTTCAAGTTCTTAATCACCGACGATGCGTCAGATATCCCCTTGAACACTTGGTATCGAATGTTCCATTGGGACTCGACGCATTTTCTTAAAATGGAATCCGAGTGGACAAAGGACTGGAAGATGTATTCTGCGGAAGAACCCGTGGTCGGTGTGACATACGAAAACCGTCAGGGCAACTTCGTGTTCATGGGCGACCAGCCGGACTTCCGCATTTATCTCGAAAGGGAACCAACTAGCCCTTATGACCCAAACGCAATAAAAGTTATGGGCACGGCAACAGTTGCCGGGAATAAAATGGTGGGGCAACTGGGATATTTGTCAAGAGAAACCGCAAAAAACCTCAAAGACGAACCTGACCTTGACGCACGGCCGCGGCTTGTGTATATGCCGACTGATGGCAAAAGATATAGCCTGAGAATCAGAATACTCATCAGGCCGGTGAGGTACAAAAAGAAACAAGAAAAACTACTAAAACGCCAGAAACAGAAGCCACCACCCGCAAACGACTTCATCAGAGTGAAATGCCAGTGCGGGAAAACTCTCAAGGCCCCGATAAAGTTCGCTGGAAGAAAGGCTAAATGCCCGTATTGCGGGGCACCACATTTATTACCTGAACGATGAGGTGAATTCCATCTTCTACCAGCGCGGGCGCATAGCGCAAACTTGAGGAGTGCTCTAATGAGCGTTTTTACCAAATCGATTGAGCAAATAAACACAGAGGACTAATGTAATATGCAAGGACTTCCGTGGCAAACAGTAGAAGAGTGTCTTGAGCATTTCTTTTGGCCCCCGGAGAGATTCGGGGAGTGGCCAAACGAATGTCCGTACAGTACGTTGTTGCTGCTCCGCAGGGATGCGGCGCAATGCCTTGGGTATAATCCAAATACATATCAGCGTTGTACCGAGTGTTACAAACCTGCTCTGTGGCCGGGCCTTATGTGTGTCTTCGCGGGTATTGATTTACTCGCAAAGTTTCGGGAAGGTGATGGTCCAAAATCCGGTCTGCGGTTTATGAACTATGTGCGTGAACACATGTTTCCTGGTCAAGGGCATGAAGACCGCGTTTACGCTTTGAGAAATGCGATAATGCATTCTTTCGGACTTTATTCAGAGCATAGGAACAAGAAATACCAGTTTACGCTCACAGCAGGCGACCTTACACAACTCTACGAGATTTGTGAGAATCGTGATCCGGTGTCTGTTCATTTCGACATCAAGGCACTTTGGGATGCATTCGAAAAGTCAATACCTCTATGCCGTGAGTATCTTCTGCGGGGAGCAGGATGTGCAGATTTGAAAACTATGATAGAACGTTACGCATTTGTGCCCATATGGAGGTTAAGGAGCATTGGCTGACGATAAAAGACTGATTGAAGATTATCTTCCTATCCAGGCCATCTCGAAGGAGGCGTCACGGGACAATTAAGTTCTGACATGTCGTTATCAAGTTTGCTCATATGAGGAAGTGGTTCTAATCTGCCTGTGGCGCACAAGTCGCAAAACCTCGTCCCGTCGGGACGGAGTGAGAAACGGTTCTATTCTACGAGCTGGGCCCGATAAATCGGGCCTACGCTCCGTAAATAGAACCGTTCCTGTTGCCTGTTGCCTTCTGCCTTCCGCTGGCAAACAATCAACATTAAACCCCGAATTCGCTACCTCCGCCCTTGACAACGGGGATTTTGTTGCTATATTTCCCCCTTTCATCGATTCGATTTCAACGGAGGGCCGGTTTATCAAGGAAACAGACTTCCGCAAGGTGGCCATCGAGTGCGCGCGCATAGCAGATAAAAACCGCGCCGATGAGATTGTCGTGTTCAACCTGATCGGCATCGCGGAGTTCTGCGACTACTTCGTGCTGTGCAACGGCACAAGCCGCAGGCAACTCCAGGCAATCGCCGGTGAAATCGAGAAGCAACTCAAGAAGCAAAAGGTGACTAAACTCGGCATAGAGGGCTTCGCCGAGGCGCGCTGGGTCCTGCTCGATTACGGCGGGGTAATCGTGCACCTGTTTATGCCGGATGCGAGACTGTACTACGATTTCGACCTGCTCTGGGGCGACGCGAAGCGCGTCCCCTGGAAGCCGAGAGCGAAGAAGGCAAAGTAGCGCTCGGACCGCGCGATTCAAACGCGTTGACTTTTTGCAAGAAAAGCCTAGAATACTGCCGATAAAACAGGGATAGCGGGCGATTAGCTCAGTCGGTTAGAGCGCTTGCCTTACAAGCAAGAGGTCAGTGGTTCGAGCCCACTATCGCCCAGTTGGATAATGGATATTATTGTTCTTTGCACTGTTAAATAAAGACCTGTTGTGAAAGGATGACAGTCACCATCTACGAGCTTGCCCCGATGAATCGGGGCCTCGCTCCGTAATGGTGACAGTCACCTTTCGAGATTCATAAGGGGCCGTAGCTCAATTTGGTTAGAGTATCGGACTGTCGATCCGAGGGTTGCGGGTTCGAGCCCCGTCGGCCCCGCCAGTAACGAAAAGCCCTGCATTATGTCATCCGACATAAGCAGGGCTTTTTTTAGTCCGCATTTCTCGCCACAAGACGGGCGTGGCTCAGGGGTCAGACCCTGCGAAGCGGCCCCTACAGGCCGCCCGTAGGGGCGGTGACAGTCACCGTTCGCTCATTTGTCCGCCTGCCAGCCCGAGCCCTTACGGGCCAGGAACAACTCGACAACTGGTTTTATCCCTTGTATTTCTCGGCTTCGGGATTGATGCAGTTGGGCGGAACTTCGCCCTCGAAGACGGCGAGCACGTTCTTGCCGGCCATAACCGACATCCGGCGGCGTGTCTCGGTCGAGGCGCTGCCGATGTGCGGCGCAAGCACGACGTTGTCAAGTTCCGCCAGGCCGCGCGAAAGTTTGGGCTCCCGCTCATAGACGTCAAGCCCGGCGCCGGCGAGGTGTCCTTCCCTCAGCACTTTCACAAGCGCGTCCTCGTCAATCACCGCGCCTCGCGATGTGTTTATAAGATAAGCGCCCTTCTTCATCAGGCGGAGTTGCTCCTCGTTCATCAACCTTTTCGTATCGTCGGTCAGCGGAACGTGCAGGGTGACGTAATCCGATTTCCTCAGCAGTTCCTTCATTTCCACGCGTTTCGCCCCGGCTTCCGCCTCAAACTCGGGCCGCTCGCAAGGGCCGCAGTAAATCATCCGCATACCGAAGCCCGCCGCGCGCTTGCCGACCGCCTGGCCGATTCGTCCGGCACCGATAATGCCGAGTGTCTTGCCGGAAATGTCGCCGCCGAGGAGCAGTTTTGGTCCCCAGCCGGAGAATTTGCCCTCGCGCATATATCGGTCGCCCTCGACGATTCTCCGCGTTATCGCGAGCAGCAGCGCCCAGGTCAGGTCCGCGGTGGCCTGTGTAAGGACACCCGGCGTGTTTGTAACGAATATGCCGCGCCCGGTGGCCGCCGCGATGTCGATATTGTTGTAGCCCACGGCGTAATTAGCGCAGACCGCAAGCCGCTCGCCCGCCTCGAAGACCTCGCCGTCTATGGGGTCGCTCAGCAGGCATATCAGGCCGTCCGCATCCTTTACCGCCTCGACCAGTTCGCTTTTGGTCATACTGCGTTCAAGCGGGTTGACCGTGACATCGACGCCATTCTTGCGCAAAAGGTCCAGGCCGTCCTCGAGCATTGCACGTGTGACGAAAACTTTTTTCGCAGACATCCGTCTCCTGCTCCGGTAGGGAAAACAACACTTCCAGACCCGCCAGAGACAGGTCTGGAAGAGATTGGGTATTCGAGCGCGGTGTTACCGGCCTTTGCCCTTTCCCTTTTCCTTCCCCTTCCCTTTTCCCTTTTCCTTTCCCTTTTCCTTTCCCTTCGCCTTTTCCTGTTCGGGTGCGGCCTCCAGGGCGGCTCCTTCGGCGGTTTTCCCCTCGGCCGCCTTCGCCTTGTCCTTGCCTTTCTTCCTGACCTTCATATGTCGCACCTTTGGGAGGCCGAACACCGAGCGCTCCTCGTCCCACCTGTCGTCTTCCTGCAGCGCCTTGATGCGCTCGGCACGGTTGAGAACATTCCGGTGCCTTTTCAACCCCTCTTTCGATACAAGACTTTTGTGAAGTGACATCAAAACCTCCGACAAACAATAACTGTATTACTCGTTATGACGATAACCGTCCCGGCAGGCAAGTTTCAGAACCGCGTCGCCGGTCTTCGCTCCCAGCAATCGCGCAACGCAGTCACATTTTGCCATAAGGACAAAGAACATCTTCCCGCTGAAACGCTCGTTGCTTCCGTACTCTTCGAGCGTTTCGAAATTTGCCTGGCCTTTGCTGATTATCAAATCAGCGCGTTCGAATTCGCCCACGAATCCGGCCGGGCACCTGGCCAGCGGAATCCCCAGTGAATCAACGCCCGGGTCTATGACGCGCGCGACCCGGTCAATGCCGGCCTGGCGCGCGTCGTCGCGGGTCGCATCGTTGATTACAGGCGACCGTCGCACGACGCAGGTCGTTTCGACTTCACCCAGGCGCTCAATCACCAGCCTGTCGAAAACAATCTCTCCGGCGTTGTCCGCGACATAAAGAACGGACTTCGCAACGGCCAGCCGTTCGCGCAAAAGCGAATAATCGTCTACGCCAAACGGCCTGGCGAGTATCCGCTCCAGCGTCGCGTCCAGATTATACCCGCTTTGAATGCCGCTATCTATGATATTTCCCGCCGCAGCGAGTTTCAGGGACGTCAGCAGCGGGTCTTCGGACTCCGCGACGAGATTCGCCAGCCTCTCGCAGTGAGCAAGAGCACGGCGGTTTTGTTCCGCCTTCTGTGCGCGATAAGGGTCATCGTTGCCCAGCAGTTCGTAAGTGAGTTTCATACAGTCGAAACTCACCTCGGCGGGACTTCGATTCAAATCCACCTCGGCGAGAACCTTGATTCCCTCAACGACTATGCGGCGCTGCGTTTCCTCATCGGCTCCGGCGACCCGGGCGGTTGAAATAATCTGCCGCAAAACGCACGGCAGGCATTCTGCTGATGCTTTCAAAGAAGCGGTTTCCTGTTTATTGTCGTTGCACCCAGAAGCAGTCGGCGTAATCGCGCTTTAAGCGCAGCATCAACCTCTTCGCTTCGGGGCTGTCTTTGTCCTCAAAACGTCCTGCGAAAAGGAATATCCTGGCATCCTCCGTCACCACTTCTGCGTCACAGCCTTCTTCCCTGAGCCCCTCGGCAATGCTCTCATACCTTGCCTTGCGCTGTTCGTCGTAATGCGGGTCCGACATTAACTGCAAGTTATAATACGGCGACGCGGCTTCGGGGCCGCCGCCGGGGGCATCACCCTTGTTTCCCGGAAGAGGCGCAGATGGCTCCTGCCGCTCAGTACGCGGCGCGCTGCGGCCGGCGTGGTAACCCCACAGAAATGCGATGACCACCAGACCCGCCAGCGCCAGCAGAACCAGCATCGCGACGTCATACTTCAGCGTCAGTCCCTTGCCGCGCTGAGCAAGACCGAGCGCGGGCCTGGTACGAGTCCTGATCACGGCACCCGTCTCATCCTCTCGTGCCTGACTCACTTCCTCGGCGGCCACATCCTTAACCGGGGGCTGTTCCGGTTCAGGTTCCGGCTGTGTCGAAGCCGTATCCGGCTGGCTTTGTTCCGTCCTTCGCAACTTCAGAAAATCCGAAATCTGCGAGGCGTTTTTGTTCTTTTGCATCAGATGCCTCCTGCGTAAACCCGGGTATTCGCCCCGAATCGGCAGGCCCCTCTCGGCGACCCGCTGCATAGCGCAACATTATACAACCGAACGCCCTCAAGTCAACCGGCGGCAGGGCGAAACCGAAAACGCACAATTGTGGGGGGAAAAGGAGTTTGAAAAGGGCGCGGCCGTTTGTTATACTGCCGCCTTCGCCTGACAAAGCAAACCGAAAAGCAACCTCAAGGGGGGGAACGTGGTGGAAAGAATCACTGATATTCCGCGCCTCAAAGAAATCGCACGCCAGGTCAGACTCGACATCATCGAATCCACTTTCGCCGCGGGTTCCGGCCATCCGGGCGGCTCTATGTCGGCAACTGAGATAGTCGTCGCGCTGTATTACCGCGAGATGAATTACCGGCCCGAAGAGCCGAAGTGGCCGGACCGCGACCGCTTCCTGCTCTCAAAAGGACACGCGTGCCCGGTGCTTTATTCCGTTCTGGCCCGGGCGGGCTTCTTCCCGCAAGATGAATTGATGCGCTTTCGCAAACTGGGCTCATTTCTGCAGGGGCACACGGATATGCTCAAAACGCCGGGCGTGGACGTGTCTGCGGGTTCGCTGGGGATGGGCCTGAGTTTCGGCAACGGCGTCGCAATGGCGGGAAGAATCGACGGCAAAAACTATCGCGTCTACGTGATGCTCGGCGACGGGGAGGTTCAGGAGGGCGAGATTTGGGAGGCCGCAATGACCGCGGCCCACTACAAACTGGACAACCTGTGCGCTATTCTGGATTACAACGAACTGCAGATTGACGGGTTCAACAAGGACGTCAAGAACATCGAGCCGATATGCGACAAGTGGCGCGCGTTCGGCTGGAATGTTGAAGAGATTGACGGGCACAACTTCCGGCAGATATTCGAATCGTTGGACAGGGCCCGCGCCAGACGGGGAGCGCCGACAATAATCGTCGCGCACACGATAAAAGGGCACGGCGTTTCGTTTATGGAAAATGTCGCCGCCTTTCACGGGCGCTGCCTGAAGCCGGAAGAGATGGAAATCGCACGCAGGGAACTTCAAAAAAAATGACGAATAGCCGCTGACAGATACCGAGTCCTCAAATGACGGAGAATATGACAATGTCTCAAATGGCAGCGACGCGCGATGCATACGGCGCCACGCTCGAGCGACTGGGAGAGAAATACCCGGAGATAGTCGTGCTGGACGCGGACCTTTCCGAATCGACGCGCACTTACAAGTTCGCGAAGAAATTTCCCAATCGCTTCTTCCAGATGGGCATCAGCGAACAGGATATGGTCTGCACTGCGGCGGGCCTGGCCGCGTCCGGCAAAGCGCCCTTCGCGAGCAGTTTTGCGATATTCTGCAGCCGAGGCTGGGAGCAGATTCGTAATATGGTCTGCCGCTCAAATCTCAATGTGAATTTCTGCCTGACTCATTCCGGCATAAGCGTGGGCGAGGACGGCTCATCAGCGCAGGCGCTCGAGGATATCGCCATACTCCGCGTGTTGCCGAATATGCGGGTGCTGGTTCCCGCGGACGACATCGAGACGACGCAGGTAATCGAATACCTCGCCGAGCACCGCGACGGGCCGGCCTACGTCCGGCTGGGACGCGCGAAGGTTCCGCGGGTGCATCCGGATGATTACAGGTTCGCCTTCGGCAAGGCGTCGTTGCTGAGAGAAGGGTAGGACGTGGCGCTGATTGCCTGCGGACTAATGGTCGGCAAGTCGCTGGAAGCGGCCGAAATGCTCGCAAAGGACGGCATCGAGGCGCGGGTAATAAATATGTCAACAATCAAGCCCGTTGATGTTGACGCAATTGTCGCCGCATCAAAAGCAACGGGTCACATCGTCACGGCTGAAGAACATCAAATCATCGGCGGACTGGGAAGCGCGGTTGCGGAAGCACTTGCCGAAAACGCGCCCTGCCCGATGAAGCGAATCGGCACGCGCGACACCTTCGGCGAGTCCGGCACACCCGAAGAACTGCTGGAGAAATACGGCCTGGAGGCCCATCATATAGCCGAAGCCGCAAAATCACTCTTGTAGGTGACTGTCACCGTGACTGTCAGCAATTACGGCGGACCTGTTCTATTTACGGAATCGCGCGAGGATACGAGCGCGATTCGTAGAATAGAACAGGTCCTGAGATGCTTCGGGGACAGTCCACGGCGTCGAGATTCGTAGATTGGTGATTGTCACCGTACCAATCAAAGGTAAAAAGGTGACAGTCACCATCTACGAGCTTGCCCCCGATAAATCGGGGGGCTTCGCTCCGTAATGGTGACAGTCACCTTTTTGGTCGTCACCTTTTTTTGCTGCCTTTTCGCTTTCGGCCGCGCGGTTTGTTTGCCTTCGCGTTTCAGGGGGTGGAACAACTCCCACGCCTGCTCAACGCCGGCGTTGTCGTGGACGATGTGGCGCACGGCCTGAATCATCGCCGCGGGCGCCTCCGACTGGAAGATGTTGCGGCCCATATCGACGCCGACCGCGCCGTCGTTGATTGCGTTATAAGTCAGTTGCAGCGCGTCCTTCTCGCCGAGTTTCTTGCCGCCCGCAATGACGACGGGCACGGGCACCTTACTGATGAGTTTGTCGAAATTCTCGCAGTAGTACGTCTTCACAATCCGCGCGCCGAGTTCCGCCGCGATGCGCGATGCGAGCGAGAGATAGCGCTCGTCGCGCGCCATCTCCTTGCCTACCGCGGTGACCGCGAGAGCGGGGATGCCGTATTTCTCGCCTTCGTTAACCATATGCGTCAGGTTCAGGAGCGTCTGCTTTTCGTTCTCCGAACCGACGAAAATGGAGACCGCCACCCCGCACACGTTCAGTCGCACTGCATCTTCCATCGTCGTAAAAATCCCTTCGTTGGACAGTTCTTTCAGTATGCTCGCGCCGCCGGAGACGCGCAGCATAATCGGCACATTGACACCGGGGTCGATTGAGTAGCGCAGCGCGCCGCGCGTGAGCATAAGGCAGTCGGCGTATTTCGCCAGCGGCATTATGGTCCGGCGCATATCCTCCACCCCCGACGTCGGCCCGAGAAAGTAGCCGTGGTCCACCGCGAGCATCACGGCATGCCCCGTATCGGGCTTGATGATTCTCGAAATTCGATTT
>JBDRIB010000266.1:0-10372 GCA_043816375.1 Planctomycetota bacterium
TAAAACCCGGAAGGAGACATGCGATGAAATACGGCGTAATAATGTTCGCGCTGGCCGCGGCACTGCTGTTTGCCGGATGCGCCAGCCAGTCTTCGTTCATAATCGAGAACGACGGACCGGCCGTGATGGAGTTCCGCGTGCAGAACGACCCGCCCTACAAAGACTACGGCGAGGTCCCGAAACTCATCAAATACGGACAGATATGGGACCGCCAGCACAAGCGCGTCTGGTATCCCATAGGCAAAAACAATGTCGTGGTCATAGACTTCCAGGGCGAAATCATCGGCAGGGTCGTCCTGCCGACCATACAGATAGACACCTACCGGCTCGTCATCGAATACGAAGACGATGTGCCTGTGGGCATCTCGGAACACGGCCCGATGGTCGGTCCGGAGTAAGACGGCAAAAAAACTGCAA
The DNA here is from genome assembly GCA_043816375.1 of Planctomycetota bacterium. Classification (GTDB taxonomy): domain Bacteria; phylum Planctomycetota; class B129-G9; order B129-G9; family B129-G9; genus JBDRIB01. The sequence goes on from JBDRIB010000266.1 coordinate 418, forward strand.
CGGCGATTATCGCCGCTGCCGGAACGCCCGGACAGTGTGCTTGTTCAAGTTGACATACAATGCGCAGGCATCGGTGACTGTCACTAATTACGGCGGACCTGTTCTATTTACGGCCCCGACATTCATATAAAATAATGCGAAAGTCGGGGCGTAGAATAGAACAGGTCCTGGAACGCTTCGGGGACAGTCCCCCTGCTCGAACGTTCGTAGATTAGTGACTGTCACCCTAAAATCGTATGCCTCGGAGATTAATTAATGCTTGACGGAAAGAACGCTATCGTTACCGGCGGCAGCCTCGGCATAGGCACCGCCATCGCGCTTGACCTTGCGAAGAACGGCGCAAACGTTGCAATCAACTACCGCCGCCACGACAAGGAAGCAAAGGAGGTCGTCGCGGAAATCGAAAAGATGGGCCGCAAGGGACTCGCGATAAAGGCGGATGTGTCGTCTTTCGATGACGCGCAGAAAATGGTCGCCGAAGTCAGGGAGAAATTCGGCGGCATCGACATCCTCGTCTGCAACGCCGGCATCAACCGCGACGCGGTCATCTGGAAGATGGAGGAGAAGCAGTGGGACGAGGTGATGGCGACGGACCTCAAGGGCACCTTCAATTACTGCCGCGCCGTCGCGCCCGTCTTCCGGGAACAGAAGCACGGCAGAATAGTCAACATCGCCAGCATCAACGCCCTGCGCGGCAAGTTCGGCCAGACCAACTACTCCGCCGCCAAGGCAGGCGTGGTGGGCCTGAGCAAGGCGCTTGCAAAGGAACTCGGCAGGTCAGGCGTGACCGTAAACGTCGTCTGCCCCGGTATGATTGAAACGGAGATGATGGCGAATATCCCGGAGGAATTCAAGCAGAAGGCACGCGACGAGACCGTCCTCGGACGCATCGGCAGGCCGGAAGAAGTCGCCGCGCTCGTAACATTCCTTTGCTCCGAAGCCGCCCGCCACATCACCGGCGAAGTAATAAAAGTCGACGGCGGACAGTACATATAATGCGACCGCCGCCGGATGCGGCGGACCGGTTCTAATCACAACGCAAAAGGTGACTCCGCCACACACATTGGCGGACAAGTGTCACCAATTACGGCGGACCTGTTCTATTTACGGAATCGCGCGAGCCTGCGAGCGCGATTCGTAGAATAGAACAGGTCCTGAGATGCTCCGGATTTCAAGTCTTGACAACTCGACAACTGAGGTTTCTATGAACGCAATCAATCTCGATGACATCGTTGTAATCAGCGGAGTGCGCACGCCGATAGGAAGATTCGGCGGTACGTTGAAGTACATCCCGGCATACGACCTCGGCGCGCACGTCATTAAACATTCTCTCGAACGCGCGGGACTGAAGGGCGAACAGGTTGACCAGGTCGTTTTCGGTCACTGCCGGCAGGCCGGCAACGGCCCGAACCCCGCACGAACCGCGGCCGTGCGCGGCGGGATACCCGTGAGCGTGCCCGTCAACACCATCAATATGGCCTGCTCCAGCGGAATGCGCGCGATACACCTCGCCGCGCAGGCGATACAACTCGGCGAAAGTCAAATCGTCGTCGCAGGAGGAATGGATTCAATGAGCACAATCCCCTACCTTCTAAAGGACGTGCGCTGGGACGGGTTCAAAATAGGGCCGAAGACGCTCGAGGACGGGTGGTCCGACAGCATCGACCCGCTCATCGGTCAGGGAATGGGCGGGACCGCGGAGAACCTTGTCGACAAATACAAGATACCGCGCGAAGAGATGGATGCCTTTGCGCTGCGCAGCCACCAGAAGGCCGCCGAAGCGCGCAAGAACGGATGGTTCGACGAGGAAATCGTCCCCTTCACCGTTCCCGCCAGGGACAAAAAGCCGGAAATAGTATTGGATAAGGATGAGACAATTCGGGAAGACACCTCGGTGGAAAAACTGGCGAAACTGCCGCCGGCCTTTCGCAAGGACGGCAGCGTAACGGCGGGCAACTCCTGCGCAATGTCCGACGGGGCGACCGCGGTGGTCGTCACTTCGCGCGCGAAGGCGAAGGAACTCGGGGCCAAGCCGCTCTTCTCGCTCGTTTCCTTCGCGGCGGCCGCCGTCGACCCCGCCTATATGGGCGAAGGCCCCGGCGTCTCAATCCCGCTCGCGCTCGGCAAAGTGAATATGAGGCTGAGCGATATGGACCTTGTCGAGATAAATGAGGCGTTCGCCTCGCAGATTCTCGCAAACAAGCGAATGCTCGATTACGACGAGGAAAAACTGAACGTCCACGGCGGGGCGATAGCGCTGGGCCACCCGACCGGCATCAGCGGCGCGCGGATAATGGTCACGCTTTATAACGCGCTCAGGATACACGACGGGGGAATCGGCATCGCCGCCATCTGCGGCGGCGGCGGCGTTACATCCGCGACGATAATTAAGAGAGAAAAATAACGCAAAAACGTCCGCTTTCCGGGGCGAGAACTTATATCATAACGAGAGAAGGCATCGGTGACTGTCACCAATTACGGAATCGAGCGAGCCTGGCGAGCGAGATTCGTAGATTGGTGACTGTCACCGTCTGAGCGAATCCATACTGGAGAAATAAATGAGCGTTTACAACAACATCAAGACCGAACGCAAGGACGACGTCTTCTACATCACGCTTAATCGCCCGCCCGTCAACGTGCTGAATATCGAGATGATGCGCGAGATAAACGGCGCGCTCGACGGAGCGCTGGAAGACGCGGCGCTGAAACTGGTCGTATTCAACGCCGAAGGCAAGGCCTTCAGCGCCGGCGTCGAGGTCGGCGACCACGCGCCCGACAAAGTCAACGAGATGATTGAGCAGTTCGACGGAATGTTCAAGCGGCTCAACAAACTCGAGGTGCCGTCGCTCGCGCTCGTGAGAGGGGCCTGCCTGGGCGGGGGGTGCGAACTGGCGCTTTTCTGCGACATCATCTACGCCAGCGAAAAGAGCAAGTTCGGCCAGCCGGAAATCAAGGTCGGCTTCTTCCCGCCCATCGCGGCGTTTCTGATGCCGAGGCTCGCCGGGCGGCACATCGCGATGGAACTCCTCGTCAGCGGTCACACCATCGGCGGCAAGACCGCGATGAAACTCGGCCTCATCAACCGTGCCATCGACGACGACGATTTCGACGAAGAGTGCGGCAAGCTCGTCGCGAGCATCTGCGAGAACAGCTCTATAATAATAAGGTATAACAAACGCGCGATAGAAGAGGCATTTACCGGCCGGTTCGAAGACGTGCTGCCGAAGATAGATGATTTGTTCCTGAACAAACTGATGAAGACCCACGACTGCGTTGAAGGCCTCAACTCCTTCCTCGAAAAACGCAAGCCCTCCTGGAAAAACAAATAGCCGCAGAGGCGCGGAGAACGCAGAGAAAAACAGATTCAACGCAGAAGAAACCGAGCAGCGGACAAGTTCGTGGTTTCGTTTCTTGGCGTACTTGGCGGCCTTGGCGGTTCAGAACAGGTCAAGGTGAAAGGTGAATGGTCAAAGCGTCTGCATTTTATCTGCGTTTCTCTGTGTGTATCTGTGGTTCCCCTCTCATGTTCTTCTGCGTTTTTCTGTGTCCCCCGATAAATCGGGGCAAGCTTTCCGCGTCTTCTGCGTTGAATTGAAGTCCCTTGTTGCAAACATCCTGTGCCGTTCAATCCGGCAAAAAAATCCGGATTTTCCGTTGACACCGGTCTGCGGAGTGGTACAATTTTAACGAACGTTCGATTTAATTGCTGGTTACTGGCGCATATGTGAAATGACTGCCGAAAGGACAAAACCCGCCGTACGGAAAAACCGCCGTCCCGCACGGGCGGTCCGCAGGGGCCACGAGGAGCGCCTTGAGCACATCCTGGGCGTCGCGGCGCGCGTATTCGCCGATGAGGGCTACGAGAAAGCGAGCATCAGAAAAATCGCCTCGAAACTGAACGGCAGCCTCTCCGCGCTTTATTACTATGTCAAATCGAAGGAAGAACTGCTCTTTCGCATTCAGTATCATACCTTCGATTCCCTCGTGCGGGCCCTGAAGGGGAAAATCCGCGGCGTGGCGGACCCGGAGGAGAAAATCCGCCTGATGGTGGAAAGTCACCTTGAACATTTTCTCAGCCACATCAGCGAACTGAAGGTCTGCTCGCACGAACTGGAATCGCTCACCGGACAGGCTTACAGGAAAGTGCTGGAGGTTCGGCGGGAATATTTTCGCGTTACGCTGGGCATAATAAAGGAAATCAGGAAGAAGCGCGGCGCGTCGGGGCCGAACCCGCATCTGGCCGTGCTGCACCTTTTCGGAATGCTTAACTGGATTTATATGTGGTACGACCCGGAGAAGAATCCCTCGGGCAGGAAACTCAGCGAGCAGTTGTCATCGCTCTTTCTTAACGGTTTTTTACCACGGATTTCACGAACTTAGGCAGATTCAGACCTGAAAGCGGTTTTTCCGCGTAATCCGGTTGAATCCGCCGGAAGAATCGGCGGACAAGTCCGTGTAATTCAAGGTTTTGGAATTTTATGTCTGGAGGTAACCGAATGGCTGAAGAAAAAGCAGTTTCCGGGGCGGACCTTTTCCGGAAGTTCCGCGACTGGGAGCAGAATCGGCACGAGTACGCAAGGGAGTGGAAGAAACGCACCGGCGGCAAGGTGATGGGATTCTTCTGCACCTATGCGCCCGAAGAGTTGATGCGCGCCGCAGGGATACTGCCAGTGCGCATACTCGGCAGTCACGAGCCGCAGGACGTCACCGAGCCGCACATCTTCGCGATGTACTGCCCGTTCTGCCGCGATTGTCTGGCACAGGGACTCAAGGGCCGGTACGATTATCTGGACGGCATAATGATTTCCCAGTCCTGCCTGCACATCCGGCAGGCATTCACATCGTGGCAGAAACACGTGCCCGTCGACTACTCGTACTACCTGCCGATGCCGCACCACGTCCAGAGCCCGCGCGCAATCCCGTTTCTCAAGAGCGAACTGGTTGCCTTCAAGAAATCGCTCGAAGAGTGGACCGGCAAAGAAATCGGCGACGACGCGCTCAAAGAAGCGATTGACACATACAACGCGAATCGCCGCATGATGAAGGACATCTACAAACTGCGCCGGAGCGATCCCCCGCCGATGACCGGCGAGGAAGCGATGGAGATGGTTATCTCCAACCAGATGACCGACAAGGCCGAACACAACGAGGAGTTGAAGAAGCTCGCCGGGCAGTTGCCGGGCCGCGACATAGGACGCGAAGTGGGCGTCCGCCTGATGGTTCTCGGCAGCGAGAATGACGACCTGGCATTCATCAGAATGGTCGAATCGTGCGGCGCGACGTTTGTTACGGACGACCACTGCACCGGAACGCGCTACTTCTGGAACGAGGTGGGCGACGACGGCGACCTCTTGAACGCACTGGCGATACGATATGTCAGCCGTCCGCCGTGTCCGACAAAGGACTGGCCGGAGCGGCGGCGCGTGCCGCACATCCTGTCGCTGGCGAAGGAGTGGAACGTGCAAGGCGCGGTACTCGTACAACAGAAATTCTGCGACCCGCACGAACTCGACATCCCGGCAATCAAGAAGGCGCTCGAAGCGGAAGGCATCAAGACGCTGTTCCTCGAACTCGACGTCACCGTGCCGATTGGCCAGTTCAAGATACGCACGGAGGCCTTCCTGGAAATGATGAGAGATGATGATCTTTTTTAGGTGACAGTCACGAATTACGGAACCGAGGTTCGCAGATTCGCGACTGTCACCGTAAATGGCAGCAAAAAATCCACCGTCACATGGGAGGACGCATAAATGTCCGAAAAAGCAAAATACAAAACTGAACCGCTGAAGTGCTGGAACAAGGCGAAGGAAATCCGCCTGAAGTATTACGAGGACTACGCGAAAGCCCACGAGAAGGGCGGCATCCGCTGGGCGGGCGGCGCGTGGTCGTTCGACGCGATTCCGGCCGGACTCGGCACGGACGTGCACAGCATTACCAGCGAACCGTACGGCGCAAGCATCGCGTTCAACAAGGAGTTATCGCTCCGCTGCCTGGAGGCCACCGAAAAGGCGGGCTATGCGCGGGACCTTTGTTCATATATGCGCAACTACTGGGGCAGTATATTGCTCAACGAGTACGCGTTCGGCGGGCCGTTCCCGAAGCCGGACTTCCTGTGGCAGGACCACATCTGCTGCAGCCACGCCAAGTGGTACCAGGTCGTCAGCGAACTCGAAGGCGGCATACCGCACTTCTGCATCGACGTCGGCGTCGGCCCCTATAGCGAACTCAATGAAGACAAAATGCAGTACGTCGTCGGCCAGATGCACGACGGCATCGAGTGGATGGAGAAGGTCACAGGCCGCAAGTACAACGACGACCTGCTCATCAAGGCCGTCAACGACGAGTGCCGCTCGACCTCGACCTGGGCGGAAATCTGTGCGCTGAACAAGAACATTCCGGCCCCGCTCGAAGAAAAGACAATGTATTCTCTCTATGTGCTGGGCACCCTGATGAAGCACAGCCAGGTCGTGGCGGACTTTTACGAGGAGTTACGCGACGAGGTGAAGGACCGAGTCGAGCGCGGTATCGCCGCGGTACCCAATGAGGTGTGCCGCGTAATGACCGACACCCAGCCGCCGTGGGGCTTCCTCAAGGTTTTCCGCTATATGGAAAAATACGGCTGCGTGTCCGTCGGCTCACTTTACACGTTCGCGCTTATCGGAGTTTGGGCCGACCAGCCCGACGGTTCCTGGGGTCCGCGCCCGACGCCGCAGCAGCAGGGCATCGAAATCAAGGACCGCGACCAGGCGCTGCGAATTCTCGCCGAATGGAATATGAGCAAGCCCGAGTGGCAGCACTTCTATTCCCCGCACCTCAAGACCGATATGATGGTGCGCATCGCAAAGGAATGGAAACTCGACGGCGTGATGCTTCACTACAATCGCGGCTGCGAGGGCCTGAGCCTGGGCATCGCCGAGAACAGACTCGGTATTATGGAAGCGGGCTTCCCCGTGATGGTCTTCGAGGGCAATATGGGCGACGAGCGCGAGTTCGATATGGCGCGCACAATGGCGCGCATCGACGCCTTTATGGAAACGCTCGGCATCAAGACCACCGCCGCGTAAATACAAAGTTACTCAAGCTGACTGACTTTGCGCCAACATCGGCGACACGAAAGGTGATGACACGAAAGGTGACTGTCACCGTAGGATTATTTTGCGAGACACGCAATGTTTGAAGAAGCGGGACTCAAAGGTCTGTCCGAGGCGGAGCGCATCCAGGTGCTCGGCCTCAGAAAACTGACACCGGGCCAGAGAGTGGACCTGGCCTTCAAATTCACCGACCTTGTGCTGCGTTTCGCACGCGGAGGCATACGCGCCGGCCATCCGGACTTTTCGGAAGAAGAAGTTGAACGGGAACTGCACAGGAGGATGTTCGGGAAGTTGCCGGAACACAGAGATGATTAGACAACACCTGTAGATTTTGCGGAGGCACATTAAAATGATAACAGCAGGAATCGATATGGGCGCCAAGACCGTCAAGGTCGCAATAATGAAGGACGGCCAGGTGACCGCAAAGGCTATCGGGGCGGCGGGGCTCGACGCGAAAGGCGTTACGGAACAGGTCTTCAGCGAGGCTCTCGGCAGCGCCGGCCTGAGCAGGGACCAGATTGAGAGAATCGTCGTCACCGGCGCAGGGCACAAGGATTGCCCCTTTAAGGCCGGGGATTTAACTGAAGTCGGCGCCGCCGCAAAGGGAGCGGTGTTTGTGCATCCGGCCTGCCGCACGGTCATCGACGTGGGCGCCGAGGAAGGCCGGGCGGTGCGGTGCGGTCCGGACGGAAAGGTCATCGATTTCGCCGTCAATGAAAAATGCGCCGCGGGCGCAGGCGCTTTCACCGAGGCAATGGCCCGCGCCCTCGAAATCCCCGTCGAGCAACTCGGCGAACTTTCGCGCCAGTCCAAAAACGCCGTGGCGATGAACGCGCAGTGCGCCGTCTTTGCCGAGTCCGAGGTCGTTACGCTCGTGCACCAGCAGACCCCGAAGGAAGACATGGCCCGCGCGGTTCACGACGCGATTGCCAGCCGGATAATCTCGATGGTCAGGAAGGTCGGCTTCGAGAAAGACGTTGTGCTCGCCGGCGGCGTGGCCAGGAATATCGGCTTCGTCGATTCGATGAACCGCGGGCTCGAGATGGAGGTCGTAATTCCCGAAGACCCGGAATTTATTGCGGCCATCGGGGCGGCATTCGCCGCTTCCAAATAACCGGGACCGAAGATTTATCCGCCAAGGTGTGTGGCGGACCGGCGATTTGAGGCGATAGTCTACGGTCTTTCACCGCCGTAAAATGATTACGCATTCACGTCATACATTATCGCATGGAGGAGTACATAAAAATGACGGAAAAAAAAGAATTCTGGCGCTGGAAAGAATACAACTGGCATGACGAGAAAATCGACTGGCACAAGGCGGATATCATAAGCGCCGGCGTCGATGTCGGCTCGGTCTCGTCGCAGGCGGTCGTTCTGTGCGACGGCAAACTGTACGCCTACAGCAACATGCGCACCGGCTCCAACAGCCCCGACAGCGCAATGAATGCGATGAACTGGGCGCTGGAGGAGACCGGGATGAAGATAGCAGACCTGCACTACACCGTCGGCACCGGCTACGGCCGCGTAAACGTGCCTTTCGCACAGCGCGCAATCACGGAAATCGCGTGCCACGCGCGCGGCGGAAACTTTATGTACGGCCCGTCCGTCCACACCATTCTCGATATGGGGGGCCAGGACTGCAAGGCGATTCACTGCGATGAAAAGGGCAAGGTAACCGCCTTTCTGATGAACGACAAATGCGCCGCCGGCACCGGACGCGGGATGGAAGTCTTTGCCGACCTCCTGTCCGTGCCGATTGAAGAAGTCGGCGACCTTTCGCTCAGCGTGGACGAAGAGCCGCCGCCCGTCAGCAGCACCTGCGTCGTCTTCGCCAAGTCCGAGGCCTCGGGGCTGCTCCGCGAGGGCTGGCCGAAGAACAGGGTGCTCGCGGCATACTGCTCGGCAATGGCGCACCGCATCGTGACGCTCCTCGAGCGCATCGGGGTCGAGAAGGACTTCGCCATCACCGGCGGCATCGCAAAGAATTCCGGAGTCGTCTCGCGTCTTCAGAAAGAACTGGGAGTCGAGATACTGAAGTCCGACTTCGACACCCAGATTGCCGGCGCGCTCGGAGGCGGGCTGTTCGGCAACGCCCTCGCGAAAAAAGAGCGGGCGAAAAGCAAATAGCCGCCGAGGCGCTGAGACGCAGAGAAGGCTCTATGAGTGTAAAAGAAGAATACCCCATGAGAGATCTCACGCAGCGAATAATCGCTGCGGCTATCGAAGTCCACAGGGAACTCGGACCGGGTTACCTGGAAGCCCTTTATGAGGAGGCACTTACTCGAGAGTTCGTCTCGTCGAAAATTTCGTTTGAGCGGCAGAGGCAAATCTCCATCAGGTATAAGGGTGAAGAAATAGGAAAGCATAGGCTGGATTTCCTGGTCGAGGGGAAGGTCGTGGTTGAAATAAAGGCTGTTGAACGCTTTGATGAGGTTCATCGCGCTCAAGTTATCTCATATTGCAAGGCGTCCGGTGCGCCGGTTGGCTTGCTGATGAATTTCAATTCTCCGGTATTGAAAGACGGAATTAGAAGAATTGTATATTCAAATCTCTGAGTCTCTGCGACTCTGCGGCTTTACAGGGGGTTACAATGCTTGCCAACTACGGCTACAAAGACGGCTCGGGCGATTACTTCATTACCGTTGATACGGAAAAATGCAACGGTTGCGGCGAGTGCGTCAGGGCCTGCCCCTGTGATGTGCTCGAGGTTGCAGAAAACGAAAACGACCCGCTATCCGAGAACGAAGTCGTCCGCGTCGCGGAGGAACAGCGCAGAAAGATAAAGTATTCCTGCAATCCGTGCAAACCCGATGCGAACAGGCCGCCGCTGCCGTGCGTCGGCGCGTGCCCGTGCGATGTGCTCT
>JBDRIB010000267.1:0-8117 GCA_043816375.1 Planctomycetota bacterium
AAAATTTCCGAGAGCAGCGCTTCGTCGTTGATATCGCCGCGCGTGAAACGGCACCTGAGCCCGTCGAGGTTCTCCGGGCTCGAGTTGATTAAGTTGTCGAGGACATAAACTTCACAGTCGCGTTCGGACAGTTCCCTGACCAGCCACCGCCCGATGAAGCCCGCCCCGCCCGTTATCAGGCACTTCGTCATATTCGATTTTCTTGCTGAAGATATCGGATTCCGCCAGCATCGCGCGTATCTCGTCCTTCGAGAGCAGCGCCGCGTCGTTCGACGTGTAGCGCTTCACGCTCGGCGGAATCGCTTTCGGATAAGAATAATCCGCGTCAATCCTGTCGGCCAGCGGCGGCTCCACCACGAACATATCAGGCAACTCCGCCGCCCGCTCGTGCTCGACCTCGGTCATCAGTTCCTCACAAAGTTTTTCCCCGGGAAGAGCGCCGATGACATCGATGTTGATATCACGCACCGCGATCCCCTCGCAGCGGCAGTATTCATCGACGATTACCTCCGCCAAATCACCGATGCGCAGCGCGGGCATCTTGAGTATGAAAATCTCGCCGCCCTGTGCCAGTCCCGTCGCCTTGAGCACCAGTTCCACCGTGTCATCCGGCTTCATCACGTAGCGCGTCATAGCGGGGTCGGTCACCGTGATGCGCCGCTCGGCGCGCAACTGTTTGAGAAAATGCGGCACGACCGAACCGCGCGAACCGAGAACGTTGCCGAAGCGCACCGTCGCAAAAATCGTCCGGTGCGAGCCGCGGTACTGGTTGGCCGCGCTCATCAGCCGCTCGGCCATCAGTTTGCTCGCCCCCATTGTGTTGCACGGGTTGACCGCCTTGTCGGTGCTGGTGAAAATAACCTTCTCGGCGTTAACCGCCATCGCCGTGTCGATAACGTTTTGCGTACCGATGATGTTTGTCTTGACCGCCTCGAAGGGATTGTACTCGCACGAGACGACATGCTTCAGGCCCGCCGCGTGATAGACGACCTCGACGCCTTCCATCGCGCGCAGCAGCCGCTCGCGGTCGCGCACGTCCCCTACCAGGAAGCGCAGGTTTTTCACGCCGTTTCCGTTCAGGCGGCTTCCGGCGAGCATCTCGTGCTGCATCTCGAAATGCTTCGACTCGTCGCGGCTGTAAACGCGCACGACGCCCGGCTCGTCCTTGAGAAGTCTCCTGACGATGAGCCGGCCGAAACTGCCCGCCCCGCCGGTAACGAGAATTATGCGATTGTGGAAATGATTGCGCACTGTTTCCGCCTCAATCCAGGAATAAGGACATACTTTCTCCGTAACACTGTTATCGGAGAATATGGATGCGAGTCTTTAGGATGTGATAAAGGTCAAACACCGGACAGGTAACGAGGCGCACCCAACAATTGGGACTACAATAGGGACTGTCCCTATTGGGCTTTCGTAACTCCTTATATAGCACCATTCACATATAGGGACTGTCCCTATTCAGCCGGATCAGTGCCCTTCCTGAAATCGCTTACCGCTTCTCAGAACTATGTCGGTTTCGCGGTATGGATATTCCCAGCAGGCGCTCAACGGTTCGGATGAATCGGGCGGAACCCAGCGGTTTGCAGAGTTTTGTCTGTGTCCTCGTCTCCATCAGTTGTTCATCGGTGAGCGGTTCCCGTAAAGCTTTTCTGTATTCTTTCTGGTCGAACTCGTCAAAAAGTGAGGCGCTCAACACGGGATCGGACTTGCCTCGTGCATGTGCCCGGGCGCTGGAATATGAATACATCTCCGCCGAAGGGACAAGCCCGGCCCTGAGGGGGTTCTGCTCAACATAGAGCGCGGCGGTCCAGTGGTATGAGTCGGCGTCCACAACGCTAGAGTAGAAGCGGTTCCCCCAGAGGTGGCCCTCCGCGCTGTACTTTCGATTGAAGTACTGCGTGTAAAGAAAGGCTATTGAATGCATCATTCTGGCGAGAGATGTTTCATCAGGCGGAACGATTAGGATGTGAACGTGATTCGGCATCAGGCAATATGCCTGGATGCCGCAGCGCCATTTCTCGGAATACTTTTTCAGCAATTCCAGGTACTTATTGTAATCCGACTTGTCCAGAAAAACCGCCTGCCCTCCGTTACCTTTGTGAACTATATGATGCGGATAGTGACGCACGACGACTCTTGCATAACGTGGCATAACATTCTCCTTTCTAATCCGGTCTTAAATTCCATCCAATCATTCCAATCATCGTACCCTTTTCCTCACCCGCTGTCAAAGCCAAAAATCCCCTCCAATAGGGACAGTCCCTATATGCCGTTGTTGTTATATATAGAGTTACGAAACCTGAATAGGGACAGTCCCTATTGTGAGGGGATGGGGGAAATGGCGGGTGAAGGCTGATTTGGTTGCATTTTCGGCGGGCGGAATTAGAATAGCACTATGACAAAACTGCCTGATACTCCGCCGACTTCGCTGCGTTTCCCGAAACATAACGTGCCTGTCGGTCTGCGGACGCTGGTGATGGGCGTGCTGAACGTGACGCCGGATTCGTTCTCGGCCGGCGGGAAGTTCTTCGACAAGAAGACCGCGATAGAGCACGCACTGAAAATGGTCGAGGAAGGCGCGGACATCATCGATATCGGCGGCGAATCGTCGCGTCCACACGCAAAGGCGGTGGAAGAAAAAGAGGAACTCCGCCGCGTCATCCCGGTCATCGAAGCACTCGCGTCCAAAGTCGACATCCCCCTTTCAATCGACACCTGGAAATCTTCCGTCGCACGCGAAGCCGTTCGCGCCGGCGCCTCGATGATAAACGACATCACCGCGGGCACGGGCGATGCGAATATTATCCCCGCCGCCGTGGAGATGGGCGTGCCGCTGGTGCTGATGCATATGAAAGGCACGCCGCACACGATGCAGGACGAGCCGCACTATGACGACGTCGTGGGCGAAATCGCCGCGTATCTCGCATCCCGCGCGACGGCTGCGCTTTCGGCGGGCCTCGACCGCTCGATGATCGTGGTTGACCCGGGCGTCGGTTTCGGCAAAACCGTCGAACACAACCTTGAAATTATCGCCAATCTGGATAAACTGACCGTGCTGAACCTGCCGATTCTCGTCGGGCCTTCGCGGAAGTCCTTCATTGGAAAGATACTCGACCTGCCGGTTGATGAACGACAGGAAGGCACCGACGCGGTCGTAGCGGCGTGCGTTCTCAACGGCGCACACATCGTCCGCGTCCACGACGTCGGCCGCACGGCGCGCGTGGTCAGGATGTGCGACGCAATCAGAAACGCCGGCGTTCGGTGAACTGCGGTCAATTTCCGGAGAAACTCGAAGGCGCAAATGGATCCGCTCGTAAAAGCCATCGTAGAGATAGCGCTGATTTTCGGCGTGCTCTTACTGTTGTTCAACTTCGTCAGGGGCACGCGCGGCGCGGGAGTCCTCAAGGGCCTCGGCGTGGCGCTGGTCGTCCTGTTCGCGTTGATATACGTTTTGGCCAATGAACTCGGGCTTGAGACGATAAAGTTCGCGCTGGAGTATCTGGTCATCTGGGCCGTAATCGCACTGGTTGTTATCTTCCAACCCGAGATACGCCGCACGCTGACCAAACTGGGCCAGAACCCGCTCTGGCTCAGCGAGAAAAAAGGCAGCACCGCAATGATGCGCGAGATATGCGACGCGGCGCTCTGGCTGTCCGAGCAGCGCTTCGGCGCGCTCATCGCCGTCGAAAGGGAGGTGGGCCTGAGCAACTATGCCGATGGCGGCACGAAAATCGACGCCGTCGTAACCACGCAACTGCTCAAAAGCATCTTCTTCCCCGACGGCGCACTCCACGACGGCGCGGTGATTGTACAGGAGGGCCGCATCTCGGCGGCGGGATGCTTCCTGCCGCTCTCGGAAAACCCAGCAAGCGCGGACTTCGGCAGCAGGCATCGCGCAGCGCTGGGCCTCAGCGAAGAGACCGACGCGCTTGTCCTGGTCACAAGCGAAGAGAGAGGCACCATCACCATCGCCTCGGAAGGCATCCTGAGCGGAAGCCTCGGCCGGGAAGACCTTATGGCATCTCTCGAGAAGGCCTACTCAAAGCGCGTGAAGATTCCCAAAGCACGGAAGAAAGCGAGGTGACGTTATGTTCGGCGGGAAAACAAAGGCCTCGGCGCTGCTGAACTTTTTCATCATAGGCGTGCTTTCGGTCGGCATATGGTTCTACATTCAGCAGCAAATCATCGGCGAGAGGGATGTCGAGTTCGAACTGCAGATAAAGGTACGCCCCGGCCCCGGCGTGGGCGATGTTGTCGTGCTGGGCCGTATGATAAACGGCAGCCCCGACGCGGACACCATCAAGGTAAAACTCCGCGGCAGCACCGCTAAACTCGACGAAATCCTCCGCCCGGGCAGAAACGTCGCCCTTATAACCTTCCAGCCCCGACGCGAAGAGTTCGACAACGCGCCCCCCGGAAGACCCCTCACAATCGAAACGCCGCTGACCGCAGAGCACCTGCACCTGCCGTCGGACGTCGAGATAATCTCCGCGCCAAACGTGCGCATTATGCTCGACGAAGAGACAAGAAGCACGAGCGACATCCCCGTCACGCTGAGGTTCACGCGCGCCGCCCGGGAAAAAATCAGCGAATTCGGCGAATCCTGGCAATTCCCCGCCGAACAAAAGGTCGCGGTAACCGCCCCGCGATATCTTATCAAACAGGGCCTCACCGCAATAACCGAAGAAATCGGCGTCGAACAACTGCCCGAACGCGGCAGCCCCAGAACCATCACCGTCAGGCTTCTTAACGACATACGCGAATACGATAAAACTTCCCTCTACAGATACCGGCTGGCTTTCGACAGGCCGATACTGAGCATAAAACTGGAAGTCGCCGAGAAAATGGAGGAAAAGATTCTGAACATACCCGTCGGCGTCCTCGCGCCCGATGGCCAGTGGACCGAGAAATACCACGTCGTGTTCGGAATCGGCGCAAGCAAGAGAGACGTTAAATTCCGCGGACCGGAGAGCAAAATAAAGGACCTGAAACCCGAGAATATCGCCCTTTACGCGGACTTCAGCGACAAAAAAGAGCCCCGCACTTACAGCGACGTTAATCTCGTGCTCGTTTTCAAAACGCCTCTGCCGGAAGGCGTAACATACGAACCGCCGCCCTCCGTCTCCGCCGAGGTCAAAATCAAGTAAGCATCCCGCGGTGACCGTCACAAAAGGTGACTCCGCAAAAGGTGACTGTCACCAATTCGGAGGACCTGTTCTATTTACAACGCAAAAGGTGACTGTCACCAATTACGGAGCGCAGACCCCCTGATTTATCAGGGGGGCCAGCTCGTAGATTGGTGACTGTCATCCTTTTGCACTCGTAGAATAGAACCGGTCCTAAGATGCTTCAGGAACAGTCCCCTGTATAAGAGGACATCCGACCCCGCTTTATTCTTTACTGGAAAAACAGCATAATCCGATGAAATCGAAAACCCCGCAAAAAAAATTGTTCGGCACCGACGGCATCAGAAACCACGCCGGCGAAGGCTGGCTCGCAACCGATAAAGTCGAACTCATCGCGCGCGTCGTCGGCAAGGCGCTGCACGACACGCCGCACCTCCTCAGGGCCAGGGAAAAGCCTTTCCCGAATTTGCCCGCGTCGTCACGGAACTTCAGCGACAGGCCGACCGTCATCCTCGGCCGCGACACGCGCACCTCCGGCCCCGAAATACAGCGGGCGCTCGCGGAAGGCTTCCTCTCGCAGGGGGTCGATGTCGTCGATATCGGCGTCGCGCCGACGCCCGCCGTCGCGCTGCTCGCCGCACTTTGGAAGTGCTCGATGGCCGCCGTCATCTCCGCTTCGCACAACCCGCCGGAACACAACGGCATCAAGTTCCTCTCGCAGAACGGATTCAAAATCCCCGACGACGCCGAAATCGAACTCGAAAAGAAAATCCTCGCGGAAGAGACTCCCCCGCCCGGCGAGAAAGGCAGACTGAGCCGCGTCGGTGATTACGCCCGCGAATACGCCGCCGTCGTCTCGCGCAACTGTATGGGTAACGTCGCGCTCGACGGGATGACGGTCCTGCTGGACTGCGCCAACGGCGCCACGCAGACGCTCGCGCCGCAGGTCTTCGAGAACCTCGGCGCGCACGTCGTCGCGCTTAACTGCCTCTCCGACGGCGCGCTGATTAACAAGAACTGCGGCTCGCTCCACGCCGAAGACATCCGCGACCGTGTCCTCGGGGAAGGCGCGGACATCGGCATATCCTTCGACGGCGACGGCGACCGCGCGATTTTCATCGACGAAAAAGGCGAAGTCCGCGACGGCGACTACACGCTCGCCATCTGCGCCTCACATATGAAAGAACAGAAAAGACTGCCCGGCAACGTCGTCGTGGGAACGGTTATGGCAAACCTGGGGCTTGAAAAGGCGCTCGCCGGACTCGGCGTCGAACTCATCCGCACCGCCGTGGGCGACCGCTACGTGTCCGAAAAGATGGTCGAGGGCGGCTACAGCCTCGGCGGCGAGCAGTCCGGTCACATCATCTTCGGCGAGCACTCGAACACGGGCGACGGCATAATCACCGCGCTGAACGTCTTGAAGATTATGCGTGTCACGAAGCGTACGCTTTCCGATTTGTCCTCGCTGATGCGCAAATACCCGCAGGTGCTCGTCAACGTCCCCGTCCGCGAAAAGAAACCGCTCGGCGAAATCGCGCCGCTGCGGGAGATTGTCAGGAGGATAGAGACCGACCTTGCGGACCGCACACGGCTTGTTTTGCGTTACTCCGGCACCGAGCCGCTCGCCCGCATAATGCTCGAAGGCGTGGACCAGGCCGAAATTGAGAATCTCGCTCATAAAATGGCTGACATAATCCGTGACGAACTTGGATAAAACCGCCGAGACGCAGAGCACGCAGAGAAAACTTGAAACCACAGATGCACACAGATAAACACGGATAACTGCAAATGCTTTGACCCGCCACACACATTGGCGGGCAAGCCTTTGACCCTTGACCTTCGGAGCGAAGCCCCGACGGGTCGGGGACACTTCGGGATGACCTGATTTAACAGGGACTTGGAGGGGACAGAATCGGACAACACCTGAAACCTACTTTTCCACAGATTACACAGTCAGCAAACGGAACCAGAAAAACCATGGTCAATAGCCCGAATTGAACCCGACTCTACCATATTAGGACGGTCAGTTATGGGATACACTGGATCACTAATGGCCCTGAGAAAAATAGAAGAGTTTAGGAACACCGCGCTACACTACTGGGCCGTTACCGGAAGACTCGGACCAGAGACCAAACAAAAGGCCTTGTCCTCGATAGATTCTTACAGCAACGCTGACAAGCAAAACGATGAAACCGTAAGCCCTTATACTCCAGAAGCGTTGCGAGAAAAACTGGCTTGCATGGTAACAGAAGTTGAGAAGGCCTCACTATATGTTGGTGTTTCCCCAGAAATCGGCTTGGGTGCGCCAATCGTGGGCTATAGAACACTAAACGTTTTCCGGGAAGTCTATTCAGATAGAGACCTGCTTCCTATGCGAGATATTGTTGACTACATAAACAGTGCAATTGGCGCCGCAAGGTCGCTGAAATCCAAATACTTCTGGAGACGAATTAATCCTTTTTGTTGGCTGGTAGATATACCAGCACTGGTCATTCGGTGGCCCTTTCTGATACTTCGAGCAGTGGGCATTAGTCAAAAGGTGGAAGATACTCTGGCCGCACGGATTATTAAGGGCTTGCAGGTGATAATTATCTACCTTTTTCTTCTTGTGATAGGCCTGCGTTTAACCCTACCAGAATACTTCTCCAAGATTCTGCAACTCCTCGATAGCAAATGAAGGTCAAACAACAACAAAAGGAGTCTGACCCTTTTTGTTATTAAAGACCAAGATACCCGTGTTCATCCGTGTTTATCTGTGGTTCCCGCCGGTTTTTCCCTCTGCGCTCTCCGCGTCTCTGCGGTTTAAGTGTTTTTCTGCGCTGAACCAGAACTGCGCTGCTCGGAGATAAGATGGTACGCGATGCCGACTATCACTATCGCGCCGCCCAGGAAGAACGGCCACGTGTGCGTCTCGCCCAGGATGAACCCGGCAAGGACGGTCGCAACGACCGGCTCGACGAGCACCGAAAGATTCACCGTGAATGCCCT
>JBDRIB010000268.1:0-7373 GCA_043816375.1 Planctomycetota bacterium
GAACGGCGTGCTCAACTCGCTGGAGTACAAACTCAGGCGGGAACGTCTGGCCTCGTACCCGCGTTTGCTCATCATCGACCCGACGAATGTGTGCAACCTGCACTGTCCGCTGTGCGCGACCGGCGCGGGCACGTCCGACCATCCCCAAGGGTATGATGGATATGACTCTTTTCAGGCGTATCCTGGACGAACTGGGGCCGTACCTGTACGAGTTGCACCTGTTCAACTGGGGAGAGCCGCTTCTCCACAAGGGATTTTTCGATATGGTGCGTTACGCGAAGCGCTACCCGTTGAAAACGAATACGAGCAGCAATCTCTACGCGGTTACCGACGAGATGATTTCCGAGATTGTCGATTGCGGCCTGGACGAGTTGACTGTGAGTATAGACGGTGTTTCGAAGGAGACGTACGAGAAATACCGCGTCGGCAGCGATTTTGACAGGGTGATGAGCAATCTGCGAAAACTCGTCGAGGAAAAGAAGCGCAGGGGCTCCGAGACGCCCTTTGTGGTTTTCCGCTTTCTCCTGATGAAGCACAATATGCACGAACTCGAAGAGGCGCGGGAAATCGCCTCGGAACTCGGATGCTTTTTCAAGATGAAAACGATACGCGTCGATATGCTCGATTTCGAGAAGGGCAGTGTGAAGGATAAAATCGAGAAGCACAGGGAATGGCTTCCGGACGGCGAGTATAACCGCTATTACAAGCGCGACAAAAGGCTCCGCGAAAAACCCCGGCGGAGACACGTCTGCAAAGACCTGTGGCAGCGCGCGTTTTTCAACTGGGACGGCGCGGTCTATCCGTGCTGCAACATCTGTTTGAAGGATGACCTGTTTGCAGCCGGGTATGACGGTTCTTTCGGGGAAATCTGGAACGGAGAGAAATACGCCGCGGCGCGCAGGCTGTTCAGGGGAAAGAAGGTCGATATGGATTTTGTCTGCAAGAGATGCGTTGAGGCGGGCAACTATCTTTACGTCAGTTGAAAGGCGGCCCTTGCCGGTTGTGTTATTGTTCTTTGCATTGTTAAAGACACATCTGTTGCGAAAGGATGACAGTTATCCGCCAGCGGTTTGTGGTGGATTTGTCCGCCTCAGGCGGGCTGAATTTTGACTTTCGAATCAATGCAATTTGCTCATCTGAGAAACGGTTCTAATCTACGAATCTCGCCCCCCTTACGGGGGACTCGATTCCGTAATTAGAACCGTTCCGGTCGCAAATTGCGCTCCGTAATGGTGACAGTCACCTTTCGCGTTTTGTTGGCAAGACAACCAACAATAATATTATGGTGTGGTGACAGTTGCCGGGGAATTATGTGCGCATCGAGTCGAACTTGTAGAGTCCGAGGGTCGTGAAGACGACGAGAGGCAGCGCCACGGCGACGGTCGGCGGCATTCGCTTGTGCGCGCCCAGGTCGTGGCAGATGAAACTCAGCACGAAAAAGCACAGGAATATCAGGATGCAGACGCCCAGGCTCGCAAACACCGATTTCTTGTCCATCCGCATTACAAACGGCAGGCCCACGAGCAGCAGGATAAGGTTTGTCAGGGGCAGCGTGATGCGCCGGTACAGGGCGACCTTCCACGTGTCATAGACGGGGTATCGCTCGATTTGCTCGTTCAATTCGGCGAAGGAGCGAAACCGCGGCTCGGTCTTCTTGACTTTCAGGTCCACCACCTCCAGGTCGCTCGGGAAGACCATATCGTAATCGTTGAAGCGGAATTGCCACGGCGGGGATTTGTGCGTCTCATCCCCCTGCGCCATCCTGGTGTAGTCGAGGTCCACCCCGTTGTGGAGTATCCACGTTCTCTTCTTTTCTATTTTCTTAATCTTCGAGCGGGGTATGACGCGGGCCCACGAGCCGTTGCGGAAGAGCATCTCGTCCGGCGAGAGCCCGTATTCGTAGCCTTCGATTCTGGTCCCGTTTTTCAGGGTCAGCGGGGGGCCTTCCGTCTCGATGTTCTTTTTCTTAATCAGCCTGAACATCCTGCCGCCCCGCACCTGCACCTGTAACAGGATTTCATCTTCGGCGATGTTGTGTTCGAAGCCGTAAGTCCGGGTCCCGTCGTCCTCGGTCAGCATCTGCGCTTCTCCAATGGCGGCTCTTTCTGCGAAGATGTAATGCGTCTCCCTGTATCTCTCGTCCCACCGGGTTATCGTGACGGCGTTCATCTGTTCCTTCACGGGGTCGAAACTGCGATAGTGGAAGATGGAGCGGGCGTTGTCGGCGATCTTCAGGTCCCTGATGGCGCGCGCCTCGGTGCGTGGCTTGTCCGAGGCGTTTGCAATCGTGTCCGCGAAATGCGGCACGTATAATTCCTGCAGAGCGAACATAACTATCATAACGAGCACGGCGCAGGCAAAGATATTGGCCGTTACCCTGTAGATGCTGATGCCGCTGGCTATAATCGGGACCAGTTCATTCGATTTGGCCATCATCGCCACGGTGAACATACCGGCCATCAGCGTGACCAGGGGCAGGTACTCCAGGAAATTGAAAGGGATGTTCCAGAGATAATACCAGAATATCCTGTAAACGATTTCCGCTCCGGAGAATTTGAAGAACTTGTGCAGCCGCAGGAACATATCCACAACGACGTAGAGGCCCATCAGCCCGACCAGACAGACCAGGAACCACGCAGCGAAACTCTTCAGCACATAGCGGTCTATCTTTTTCAGAAGCATGTTACTTGTTTATAACTTTGGACAGGAGAACGCCGCCGACGGCGGTAAGCAGCATATTGGGCAGCCATACCGCAAGGAGCGGCGGCAAAAGCCCCTTCATTCCCACGAATTTGCTCACCACAAGCATCATTACGAGATACCCGACCACGACCAGCATCCCCACGAGAAACGCAACGACCATATGTCCGCGCTTTATTGCGATGCTCAGCGGCACGACGAGAAAAGCCAGAAAGAA
This sequence comes from Planctomycetota bacterium, assembly GCA_043816375.1. Classification (GTDB taxonomy): domain Bacteria; phylum Planctomycetota; class B129-G9; order B129-G9; family B129-G9; genus JBDRIB01. Next base: position 2,918 of record JBDRIB010000268.1, read on the forward strand.
ACAGGACATCGACGAGGAAAGTCTGCCGTTCATCACCAGTTTCGCCTCTATTTTGTCTTTGCCCTTGTATTCGTTATTGTCCAGTTTCTCGCCCAGTTCGGCGTTGCTGTAAAGTTCCGGGTCGGATATGTCCAGTTCTCCAACGCTCTTCAAGTCTATGGGAAATTCGGTCGGTGTGCCGCCCAGCAGCGCCACCGGCACGATGTTAATCTTGTCCGGGTGGTCGGCGTTGATGCCTTTCATTGTCCCCTCGGTTATCACCAGCGTCAGTTGCTTCAGTTCGGGATCGAATCTCAGCCGCCCGCTTTTGGCTACCACGCTTTGATAAAGGCGCCTTTCGTCCGTCCTGAGAATGACCACGCCTTTCATTTCGCCGCCTTCGATGTTGTCCACATACAGGTGTATATGCTCGCTGCCCATCGGGATTGTCATTGTCGGTTGTCCCAGGCTGGCGAAGTGCCTGTCCAGATTGCTCAGTACCTGCTCTTGTATATTCTGCGTCTGTTCTCTCAGTGTCGGCGACAGCTGGTCGTTTATAAAAAAGGTTATCCCGCTGGCCACAAGCGCCAGAGCAAGCACCGGGACAACGATGTAGTTCAGGTGCACGCCGCTGGCGCGCATCGCGGATATCTCGTTGTCGCCGGACAGCCTTCCGTAGGTCAGCGTACAGGCACACACCACCGCAAACGGCAAAGCATACGGCAGCACCTTGCCTATAAGCAGGGGGAAGATGCTGAAGACGTTGGCAAAGTCCAGCCCCTTGTGGTCCATTACCTCCTTGAACCCGAAACTTATGAAAAGGACGATAATCACCACAAGCCCCGCCAGCGCAAACGTCTTGCCCAGTTCCTTCAAGATGTAGGCGGGAAGCAATCTGATTTTTATGAACTCCAAGCTCATATTGGGAATCCCTGACTTCTGCTCAGCAGTTAAACCGTGCTTCACGAAGAGACAAATTCTACCAGCAGCCACCGGCAAGTCAAAACCTATTTGCCCCGCCCCAGGATCGTCAACTAAGGGGTCAGACCCCTTTACCTGACGATCTTGTCAGGGCGGTTGACCGCCGGCGCCTGCACGCTATAATGTTTCTTTCGCTACGAGGAACAAACAAGGAGAAAATCAATGCCGGATTATGACGTGATTGTCGCAGGCGCGGGTCCCGCCGGCTCGACCGCCGCAAAACTTCTGGCCGACGCCGGCCGCAGCGTTCTTCTTATCGACAGGCAGAAATTCCCCCGCCACAAGCCCTGCGCCGCGTGGATAAACATTGCCGCGCCTCGCACGTTCCCTTACATTTCCGACACTCTCGGCGAAATAAACCAGTCGGCTTTCTACGGCCTTACGTTCCTCAGCCCCGACCTCACGAAGAGGGCGGATTACGAACAGGACGAACCCGCGGGATACCTGGTGCTGCGAGACGAGTTCGACAATCGCCTCAAGGATATCGCGATTGCCGCGGGCGCTGAATTCAGAGAAGGCCTCGAGGTCACCGGCGTTCAGGACATCGACGACGTCGTGAAAGTCGCCACCGCCGCAGGCGAGTCGTATACCGCGCACTTTGTCATCGGCGCCGACGGCGTGACCTCGACTGTCGCCAGGACCAGCGGCCTCAACACGGGCTGGGAAAACAGGCAACTCGTTATCTGCGTCAACGAGGACATTCCCTGCGACAGCGAAATCGTCGCGAAACACTTCGGCGAGAAGCCGCGAATCTTCGTCTCTCCCGCCTACGGGAATATCGCGGGATACGGCTGGGTCTTCCCGAAGCGCGAGCACGTCTGCGTCGGACTGGGCGGCCGCGTGCCGGGGACCAAGAACGCGCACATTATTTTCAAGAACTTCTTCGACGACCTCACGCGCACCGGCTACATTCCGTCGGAAATGAACTGGGAAAACACCGACACGGCGCTCAACCCCGCAGGCGCCGCCGCGCACCTGACCAGGTCCCAGTTGCTCGCCCGCGGGCGCGTGCTTCTCGCAGGCGACGCGGGCGGCTTCAGCGTCGGCAGCAGCGGCGAGGGCATCTATCCCGGTATGCTCAGTGCAAAGGAGGCCGCCGCCGCGCTCAACACCGCCCTTGAAAGCGGCTCCCCCGATTCCGCCGCCGAGTCTTACACAAAGGCCTGCAGGAAAAATCTTGTGCCCTATATCTCCGGCATAAATCCCGTCGGGATGGCGATGATTGTCAAGGTGATGTACACAATGAAAAAGGTTGCCGGAAAAGCCGCGCGTTCCTACCTCTTCGGCGAGCCGTTCAAGATATGAAAGTCGTCCAACTCTACCACTCTTCCACCGGCAACAGCCGGCTCTGCGCATCGGTCTTTGCGGACGAGGCCGGAAAGCAGGGCGCCGGGTGCGAGACGTTCGACATCCGTGACGTCGGCGACGGAAAGGAACTGATTGAGCGGATAAGGGGCTGCGACCTCTTCGGCGTCACCGTGCCGACCTACTACTTCAAGGCGCCGGTGAACGTTCTCGAATTTCTCGAAACGCTTCCCGCCTTCGAGCCGAAACCGCTTTTTGTTCTCAATTCCTGCACGTCGATATCATCGAACACCATCGCGATGGCCGCGAATCTCCTCCAGCAGAAAAATCTTTTCCTCATCGACAGGCTCATCGTCCACGGGGAGGAGTCATATCCGCCCTTCCGGTGGAAATCCTTAATCCCGCAAAAAGGGAAGCCGGGCGCGAAGGAACTGGAGAAAGTCCGGGAGTTCGCGCGGAAGGTCTGCGAGAAGGCCGGGAAAATCCGCAGCGACCCCGATTACACGTTCCGGCACAGGCATTACAAAATCTGGCCTACGCCGTTTCACTTCATCGCGATTTCCGCCGGCCGCCGCAATCTGATGCGCTATATGCTCGGCAAGCGCCTTGTCGCCGATGCGTGCACATCGTGCGGAGTATGCGCGCAGAAATGTCCCACCAAATCGATACGACTGTTCCCGCACGATTTGAATGCGATTGAAGGCAGGCGCGACGCCGTCGTACGCCGCAGGGGGGTATTGTGTGCAAAACTCGCCGACTCGTCCGACGAGACGATGATGCTTCCCGTCTTTCTCGATACCTGTATGGGCTGTTACGCCTGCGTCAACTTCTGCCCCGTCTCCGCCATCTACACCCCCGTCGCCGCCGGCCGCCCCCCGTACCGTGGCCCCGCAATCCAGTAGCGCGAAAGGTGACTGTCACCATTACGGAGCGAAGGGCGCGAAGCGACCAAGCTCGTAGATGGTGACTGTCACCTTTCACTCTGGTGAGAAATACGGGCTTAATTGTCGCTGCGCCACATATTCAGCAGTTTTTCCCTGTCTGATATAACGGGCAGCACGGGAAGCCTGGCGACAATCTGATTGCCGTCGTCGAATATTATTTCGGGAACGCGCAGCCGCCGTATTTCTTCCGCGCGGCGTCGGCTGCCGCCCGTGAGCCTGTCAATCACGACATAACGGACGCCCGTGCGGGCGAGTTTTACGCACAGTTCATCCGTCATCGGGAAGTCCGTCAGGCGGTGGTATATCTCGCCCTGCAGCGGCGGCCTGTATCCGGTGTAACCCAGTAGCATCGGGTGCTCGTGTTCCAACTGGTACAGCGAACGCACGGTGAATATGGTTTGCGTCGAGTATCCGGTCTCCGGCAGCAGCAGCGACAGCACTGCGCCCGGGTCGCATTGTGCGAGATACTCGTAGCATTCCTGTTTCGGCAGCCGTGCGTCGGTTGCGGGTTTTACAGGTCCCGATACCAGGAGGGCGAACGCCAGCAACAGCAATGTCACGGCTGCGCCGAGCCGGGGCTTGTGGCGAAGTATGCTGCTCAGCACCAGTGCCGCTATACTGGCTTCCAGCACGTAGAACAGATGCATCCAGCGGAAGGCCGCGCGAAGTCCGCTGTACCCCGGGATTTGGTACAGCAGGTAATACGGCCCGGATTTGCCCGCAAGCGCAAACCACAGGCACAGCATCGAAGCAATCATCAGGGACCACGTCAGTTTTGCATTCGAGGCCTTCTTTCGTATCAGAAGATAGAAACCCGCCGCCCAGGGAATCAACAATACGAAGCAGCCCGGAGGGATACGGTCGCGTTCTATTTTTGATTTTTCGACGGCTTTTTCCAGTTCTTTTTTGCGGGCTTCCCCGTCTTCGACGGTCTCCGGCTTTCCCGGCGTCTCCGGCTTTTCCTGTTTTACGGTAATGATGGGGCGCGTTTCTGTTTTCGCAAAAGTACAACGAATGTCGTCGAATCGCGGCAACTGAGGCTTGAAGCGGCTCGCGTGCTTTCGCTGGAGTCCGTACTCCTGCTGGACTTTTACGTAATTCCACATAAGCGGGAAAACCGCAGCGCCGGTTAACGCGATTACGACGATGACGCGGATTATCCATCGGAACGACGGCGCCTTTCGTTCCGCAATAAAAAGCACCGTCCAGACTGCCGCCACAACCACCGGCGTGAACATACCCCAGTA
>JBDRIB010000269.1:0-2615 GCA_043816375.1 Planctomycetota bacterium
TCGCGTCAGACAGCAAGGGAGAGAGCATTATCCTCTACAATCCGCTCAACGCGCGCTACCTCAACGTGGACCTCGGCCAGGTGCAAGACTTCGACGGCCAGTTCAGGGTCCAGGTCAAGATTCAGGCCGAAGCAAAGTCCAGTGATAAGGACACCGACCACAATGCCCGGCTCGATACGCCCGTGGTTGACGACGTCACCATCCTTTACAGCAAAGGCGAGGAGATTTTGCTATGGGAAATCGTAGAATAATGACTTGTCCCGCTTGTCCCGACCGAAGCGGAGGGGCCGGAATCCCGAAACAGCCTCGAACCATTGCGGCCGCCCCTGTCCTCATCGCCCTGGCATCCATTGCCGCGCTCGCGCTGTTGCTGACGCCCGGCAGCCTGCGGGCGGAAAATGAGGCCTTCAATCTCACCGTCGTTGTCCTGGACAAAGGAAACAATCCCGACGGCGGCGGCGATGTCACAGGCCTGTCCGTCAAGGTTACGGACATCCCGGAAAGATTTCTCGGCGGCCGGGCTACTATCGATATCTGGCATCAGGATGATGATGCGTCTGTTATGGGAAGGAAAGAGGAGTTGAGCACCTACGGCGACGGTACGCCGGTGAAATCCCTGGAAGTACCAATCCCATTTCCCCGTCCTCCCAACGCCGGCCGCTGGCGGGTGGAGGTCGTGATAAAAAAAGGTACCGAGTCCATCTCCGCAGAACGGTTCTTGCAGATAAACCCCTCAAGGCGCGGCGTGGAACTGGACGAAATGCGCAAGGAGCGCGAAAAAGTCTTCGACGAAATAAAAAAGGTCCGCAAAGAAGCAGAAAATGCAAACAAAGGCTGGCTGCAAGCAGGCAGAACAGGTGAAAACTTCGATGAACAGGTCTGGCAAAGGGAAGCAGAGAAAAGGATGCAGCAACTGTTAAAACTGCGCCGCAATATAAAACGGGACAAGATGGTTAACCCGTTCTCCCGCGCGGACACGGAACTCTTCAAAGCAATCGAAGGACTGGGGGAAATCGGCGAGGCGCTCCGTAACAAACTGAAAGGCGGCAAGCGCGTTATCGAGGAAATCACCAAGGGTTTGCCCCCCGAGGCGGTAAAAGAGTACATCAAGAGCCGCGGCATTAACCCCGATGCCCCCGATGCAATGCAGCAACTGATAAATCTCAAGGACAAAGAAATCGAAGAACGGTTCGTAAAGGCGTTCCAGGATTTCGAAAAGATATACAACAAGGTTTCAGAAGCGCTGGGCGACGAAATCATAACCGGAAAACACCTCGCCGAGGACCTCGCCGTTCTAAGGGGCCGGGTCGAAGAACTCTTCGATGCCTACAAGGCCTGCGAGGAGCAATTTATACCTCCGCCCGACGGCAAGAAATGGATGCAGGACTGGATGGACGGCGTCACATATTTCGGGAAGAGAACCGCCGAGCGCTACAAACCGAGCGACCGCAGCGGCATCAACAACACCCATCCCGAAATCGAAAAACGCCTTCCCGGCCTGGCCGTGAATATGCTTGCACTGCGCGATGAACTCCTCGAGGAACTCTACGAGCGCCACAATGTGCCGCCCGGCCAGCGCGAGCAGGTACCGGCCTCGACGGTCAGCGACCCCTTCGCCAAAATAATGGCCGATTACGCCCAACTCGAGAAAATCGTGGAAGATGAACGCAAAACCCACGTCGTGCCGCTAATCAAAGTCCACAAAGACTTCGATGCCCTGATGGCGGAAATTGAAAAGGCAAAGGGCGTTCTGCCACCGGGCCACGCCGGCAGGTCCAATGCCATCCTCGCGCGCGCCCAGAGCGTTTTCGACCACGAACTTTTTCCCTACACCGTGCCATCCGACGTGCCCCGCGACATTCGCGGCCAGCACAATCGTCTCTATATGCTGTCTCTTTTCTCCCGCGCCGCAACGGAAGAAAACCGCAGAAAACTGGAAGCCCTCAAAATACAACTCGAGACCGCCGAAAAGGCGCTGGAGGAAGAAGAAGCAAGTAACTCTGCTTCCGGGGCGAAAGTAAAAGAGTTGCGGAAAAAAGTCTTTGAGTACAGGACAAAGATTGGCCCTCTGGAAGCATCTTTCAGGGCCTGCGAAGCTCTGATTGCGACCTTCAAAAAATACGGCAAATCCGCGGCAGAACTGCTGGATATGTTATTAATCGTCGAACCCTTGCCTGAAAAACCTGAACTTAAAGACCTGGAAACACCCGATACCGAAACCACACGGCCCGAATAAAAAAACTGGCCGCCGCGCCTTCCCCTGCAGTTCAACTCCGGCGCGGCAGCCGGCCACACCAGAAACCGGCGACCGGCGCCATTACGTCGTAGTAATCCGCACCAGGCGGAGAACGGTTCTGAATATTGGTGACTGTCACCGTAAGATCGGAGCCAACAGCCTGAATATTTCCAACAATCCCTCCCCCTTTGCTTATATTATGTATCGATTTGCCGAATGGGCAAATACAGGGACAGTTTCTTTTGAAACCGGACGAATCAGGCTACCGGAACACCGGTATTACTGTATAATCCGCGGCACTTCAAATTCCGTCGCAGATTTTCGGAGTGAAACTATGAACAAGACAATTCGCCTTCTTGCCCTCCTGCTTGCAGTCGTC
>JBDRIB010000270.1:0-26209 GCA_043816375.1 Planctomycetota bacterium
GACCGTCGGAGAATTCAGGGGCGACAACAAGCCGTTCACGCTGGCAATGAGCGAGGGCGGGCCGATACGCGGCTTCCCGCGCGGGCTTGATGTTATGGCGTTGCTGGGCTCGGAACGCGCGCGGGCGATTCTCGATTCGGAGGGCGATACGAACTACGACCGCTACGACGAGACAATGAAAAAACTCGCGGACGAATTCTCGAAGTTCAAAGAGAAGGACTGGAACCGCAACCTATACTGGTCGTGGCTTTATTCGCTGAAGACGCTTCTGGAACCCGCCGGGAAAGGCACTCAGGCGTTTATGCAGACGGATGCCTGGACCGACAAGCAACTCAACGCCGCTCTGGCCAGTTGGGCGGAACTCAGGCACGACACGATTCTATATGCAAAGCAGTCATATACACAGGTACCGACGAGCGCGCCGCCGCCGGCCAAGCCGGTCGTCGGTTACGTGGAACCCGTGCCGGAGTTCTATGCACGGCTGCTGGCGATGACGCGGATGACCAGGCGCGGGCTTTCGGATATGAACGCCCTCGACGAAAAGGCGACAAAAAGACTCGTATCACTCGAATCTATTTTGAAGCAACTGCTCGACATCTCCGTCAAGGAACTCGAGAACAAGGCGCTTACCCAGGAAGAATACTCCTTTATCCGCAACTTCGGCAAGCGCTTAGAGAGCGTCATAACAGGCGTTTCCGAGGCGGGCGAAAAGACCACAATGATTGCCGACGTGCACACGGACATGAATACGGGACATTGCCTCGAAGAAGGCGTCGGATACGTAAAAATGATTGTCGCGGCGTATCGCCTGCCGGACGGGAGGATTCTGATGGGTGCGGGGCCGGTTCTTTCCTGCTATGAATTCAAGCAGCCGATGAAAGAGCGGCTCACCGACGAGAAATGGCGCGAGATGCTGAAGACCGACAAAGCGCCGGAGCAGCCCGACTGGACAAAAACATTCCGCTCGACCAAATAACAGTCACATTAAAAAGCCGGTCCCGATTTATCGGGGCCGGCTTTTTTTTTAAGCATTATCCGGTTAGTGCCGGTTGGCGACGGGTCAGACCCGAGCGGGCTTCAACGGAGACAGCTTGTTAATATACAGTTACGTGCCGACTTGCCGGCACAGTCCAGGTAATGCTTTTTTTCTCTGCCACTGTCTGTTGCCTCTACATTCATAGGAGATATGAATTGCGCGTGAAGACGTATATTTATGCTACTTGCTGGATGCGCTTTGTCAAGGCAGCAAATGTTTGGATATAAGGAAACTACCGATGGCGGGAAAAAAAGAGGGGGCAGGTTGGCGACCGCTCTTTGCTGTGGAATCCGCTCAGTCGCGCAATCCTGCCTTCCCCTGCAGTTTTTACCGGTATATTGGGCAATGCTTTACACCCAATATACCAAGAAGATAAGTGGAGACGGTAATGTCTGTATGGTCTTATATATGCTCGCCTTTTCGGCGGCTTTCTTCAGGGGCACCCAGGGAGGCACGAAGCGAAGGGAGAAGTTCGCACACCACCAGAATACTTGTTACATAGCCCCCATGGGTGTCTAAGTTCACTCAAAAGCATGGAGCACAAGGCTTTAGTAGCGTAAAAGAACAATGTCTTACCCCGTAGCAGGGCTGCCTGTCGGTCATCAGCGAGAGAAGCCTGTTCCAAAAAATCACGGCTTCAGTCGGCAACCCCTCGTCTTCCAGTTAACACCTTAACGCTAAATAACTTACTAAAAATCACCGTGTCGCCGCCGGAGCGACGTTTGCTTTCCCAACCTGTCGCGACCCCCTCGCAACAGGCTGGCTCATACGTGACTGCCCTCTGCGCTATCCCTGAATGGGATGCGCCCCTAATCAATTTTGGACGTTAGTAAGGAAAGCAATAAGCGTGCCGTCTGGGCAAGAAGGATTTGAATTAAGCGTAACATCCAGTGAAATGAACTGTTAGGAGAAAGACGAGGATGGTGAATATTGCCTCAAGGCCTGCGAAAGTTGTCCTCTTTCGCCACAGTGCAGAATTTCTCTACGTTTGACTCATTAACCTAACAAAAACCAAATATGCCCCTATGCAACGGAGGGGGCGAAGACGCGGTGAAGCCGTTCAAAATCTTCGGGCGAGTAGAATTCGACGATTATCCTGCCCCGCCCGGTTTTCTCATTCAACAGTATCCGCACCGTCGTGCCCAAAGCCTGGCTGAGCGCATCCTCCATATCCTTGACGTGACCGGAAGTTTTCTTTTTCGACCTCTTCTTTTTTGCCGACGCGGGGACCTGACCGCGGCGGACCGCCGCCTCAAGTTCCACAGCGCGCACCGAGAGGCCTTCGGAGACGATTTTCTCGCAAAGCCGCACACGCTGGACATTACCTTCGATGGCCAGAAGTGCTCTGGCGTGGCCCATCGTGATGGTTCCACGTGAAACATGCTCCAGTATGTTTGGAGGCAACTCCAACAGGCGCAGGTAATTGGCTATCGTGCTCCGTTTCTGGCCGACTTTCCCGGCAATCTGCTCCTGAGTCAGGTGAAAATCGCTTACCAGGCGCTTGAATGCCCGCGCTTTTTCCACAGGGTCCAAGTCCTCGCGCTGGATGTTCTCGAGCAATGCCATCTGGAGCATATCTTCATCGTCAACGTTTCTGATTATGGCGGGGATAGTCTGGAGGCCGAGTTTCCGGGCGGCGCGCCACCGGCGCTCGCCGGCAACTATCTGATATGTCTCGCCGAAGCGTCTTACAACGATGGGCTGCAGGAAACCAGCCGTTTCTATGGACGCAACCAGGCTGCTAAGGGATTCTTCGTTGAAATTCTCTCTCGGCTGCTGAGGGTTGGGGGTAACCTGGCCGACAGGCAGGCGCACCACCTGCTGGGTTATCGTTGCCGGCCCCGCCGTTTCACCTTCTCTGGCCGTAGTGGAAACAGCGTATGGAGCAGAGTCCTCGTCGGATGTTTTCATAAATCCCCGGCCGAGTTTCCGGTTATCTGTGCTCACGGAGCACCTCCCTTGTCAGTTCGATGTAGCCGCGCGCCGCACGGGAGCGCGGTTGGTACATAATCAGCGGAAGGCCGAAACTTGCGGCTTCGGCGACTGTGATATCACGGGGAATCGTCGTTTTGTACGTTCTATCTGGAAAATGCCTCCGGATTTCAGCGACAATTTCCCTGGAGTGTTGCAGGCTGTCTTCGTACATTGTAAAGAGAACGCCATTCAGCATCAGAGAGTCATTTACCGTTTTTTGCGCCGACTCAATTGCGCTCAGCACCTGGCTCAGCCCCTCCATCGCAAAGAACTCGCATTGTATCGGCACAAGAACGCCGTCAGCGCAGCCAAGAGCGTTCCTCGGGAGAAAACCCTGAGACGGCGGACAGTCGATGAAAATCATGTCGTACTTCGGCCTGACGGATTGCATCAAGGACCGAAGGAGCGATGCGGAATCCGCCATCGTCGCCAGTTCCTGCTCGACCCGCGTCAGGAACGAGTGGCCCGGCACCAGGTGCAGGCGGTCAACCGCGGTCTTTACAATAGCCTCTTCTACCGGCAATCCTGAGATGAGGCATTGACCGATGTTTCGCGCGCTGTCCCGCTTTACGCCCAGGTTGCTCGTCGCGTTTGCCTGAGGGTCCAAATCTACGAGGAGGGATGACATTCCGGCAAGTGCGCTAAGGGCTGCAATATTAACGGCGGTCGTGGTCTTGCCCACGCCGCCTTTCTGGTTTGCAATAGCGATGATGCTTGTCACAGTTTTTCCCGCTCTCTCGATTTGCGCCCCGGCTTCGGGGCGGACCCTGCGTAACGTTCCACGTGGAACATTGTAGCAAGGGAAATATCATCGTCAAAACAAATTTTTGGTTGATTTTTCTCTTTCAATTCGTAGGATTTGGCGGGGCAGGGAACTCAGATGCTCTGTTGTGCAAGATATTGGGGCCCAAGGCCCGGATAATCCTATATGATGGGGTTCTCTTTGTGGAAAACGAAAGCCGACAACCTGTCAGAGCGCGTTGTGTTTTCTCCGGGATGGTTCAAGGTGTGGGTTTCCGGTTTACGGCCGAACACATCGCGCGTAATTATAATGTAACGGGATTCGCCCGCAACCTCCCCGACGGCACAGTTGAGGTTGTTGCCGAGGGCGAGAGAAAAGAGGTGGAAGATTTTATCGGCACGATGGAAAGTCGGATGAGCAGGCACATCCGCAACAGGGAAATACAGTGGCTCGAATACAGAGGGGATTTCCGGGGTTTTGGCATTCGGTTCTGATTGTATGTAATCGGACTAAAATGCTCCGAAAAAGCCGGCGAACAGAATCGTTCCTGTCGTAATTTTTTTCTCCCCCTTCCCGGCACGGCAAAATACAAGCGGCGCCCGTGGGCGCCGCCTGTTTTGAATCCGTCTTCGATATACGGGCTAGTTCCTCAAGGGTTCCAGTACCGTGCCTTTTTCGCCGACCCTGACCTTCTCAGTGAGTGCCTTTACTTTGCCTCCCGACCACAGGACGTTATAATGGTCACCGTGTATGGGTTCGAAGTCGTCATCACTGAGTGTTCCGCTCTTGTCCTCGTCATCATCGCAAACAAGAGGTACCGACTCATCAGTCGGATCCTGGCCAACGTCGTACCCCTCCTCTTCCGGATGTGGGCCATCCTCTGTGTTCCAGTTATAACGCGCAGCATAAGAGATGCCGGTGGGCGGAACGGTATCTTCATCCCAATCCTCTTTGGGGTCTGGGTCCTCCTCTCTTCTGGGCATTAAACCGATGTCTTTGGCCATCGCTTCAGTGAACCTCGCATCGTTTTTAGCCGCGTCCGTCGGGCAAATGAAAACATCCTTGGCATCTTCAAACGTGACTATCTTGGTATAGTAAAGCGATGCGAGAAACAGGTCGCCGGATACATCGGGATAACGTCCGTATCTTTGCTGGTAGATTGTCAGTCCGCCATAGATGTTCTTCTGAAGATTATTGATACAAGACGCGTTTCGGCTGCTTTCCTGGATCATTGGACCTATGGTAACCACAAGGCCCATTAATATTGCAATAACTCCGATAACGATCATCAGCTCGACCAGGGTAAAGCCTCTGTTGTTGTTGCGTTCTCTCATAGTTCTCACCCCCTTTCGCTGGTAAGAAGCCAAAAAGAGTTCTCGAAGACAGATTCTTCAAGTATTATACACCCTTCCCGCCGCCACGTCAACAGACACGGCGCAAAAAAACTCACACAGGAAGGCCTGAATCCGGTTTTTGATTCGCGCGGCCACGCATTCCGCTCTCGCCTTCTTTTTTTTTCGACATTTTCATCCAACCTCTGAAGGAAAAGGCGACGGGGGTCGGTATCAGTCAAGCCGCGCCGGGAGAGGTCTGCCCAGTGCACGCGGCGAAAAATGTTCAGGCCCCGGCCCGTATGACACATACGGATTTTGGGGTGACGGTCACCAAAAAAATTCATCCGCTTTCCCGAACGGCACCCGTCAGTTGCCGAAACACGAGCCGGTTGCGTTGTATGGGATGTGAGTATTTGGAAGGGATGGGGCAGAGGTGAAATTTGTTTTTGCCCTGTCAGAGGGACGTTTTTTTTCGCGGGTTACTGTTTCGACAAACGGGCGGAAAACGATTTTTTCGGGAGCGAACTTCCTGCGAACTTGCGAACTATCACGCAGGCCTGGCAGGCCGCAACGCCGCCTGACCGGCAGAGATGACGCAGACCCTCGCTGGCAAGCCCCATTCGCCCTCTCCCTTCAAAACTTCTCACGTCGCAAATGCCTGGTATTAAGATTAGACTTGCAATTTGCCTCTGCTTCTGCCAATATCTGGCGGAAGCAAGGCAACAATCGGACCCAGAACTTAAGGTGGTCTTCTCCGCCCCGCCAGAATTCAGCGTGACACACTCCGTCACCTGGGTTTTCTCGGCAGGCGCTCGTGGAACAGACTCGCCGGAAATCCCGGGTGAGACCCCCTTGAAACAAGGAACATATGAGCAGAATGTTAGAACCACTCATAATTGGAGATTTGGAAATCTCCATCCCGATTATCCAGGGCGGCATGGGTGTCATGGTATCCACGGCTCCCCTGGCTGCCGCCGTCGCCGAATGCGGCGGAGCCGGAACGATCGCCAGCGTGGGGCTTGGCTATGGCACGGAAGAAAATGAAACCAACTTTCTCAAGGCGTCCAGAGAAGGACTCGAAAGAGAAATCCGCCGCGCCCGGGAACTGACCCGCGGGGTTGTGGGCATAAACATCCTGACGGTTGCGAGCAATTATGCCGACCTCGCCCGGACCGGCATCAGGGAAAAGGCCGATTTTATCATCTCCGGGGCCGGCCTTCCCTTAAGGCTGCCCGAATACGCCGGGGAAAGCGCCACAAAACTTATACCGGTCGTCTCATCGGCGAGGGCGGTGAACATCATCATCCGGACCTGGCGGAAACGTTACGACCGTCTGCCCGACGCTATCGTAGTGGAAGGCCCCCTGGCAGGCGGGCACCTGGGGTTCCGGCCGGAACACCTGCATCCCTGTGGCGACAACGGAAATGTCCTGGAACAACTGGTCGCCGATGTTCTGAAAGTCGTCGCGGAGTACAAGGGAACATCAGGCAGGCAAATCCCGGTCATCGCCGCAGGCGGGATATTCAACGGCAAGGACGTCGCAAGGTTCCTCGGACTCGGTGCCGCCGGCGTGCAGATAGCAACGCGGTTTGTCGCGACGCACGAATGCACCGTGCCGGACACATTCAAGAATCTCTACCTCGCCGCCGGAAAGGACGACCTCGTCATCATACCAAGCCCCGTCGGAATGCCCGGCAGAGCGATAAAGACGAAACTTATCGACCGGATAATGCGGGGCGAGAGAGTCCCCTTCAAGTGCAACTATCGCTGCCTCAGGGTCTGCGATCCGAAAACCGCCGCCTACTGCATCGCCCGGGCGATGTTCAACGCCGTGAGCGGGGACATTGACAACGCCGTCGTCTTCGCCGGCAGCAACGTGACAAGAGTGAACAAGATCGTATCGGTAAAAGAACTGCTCGACGAAATAGTCGGCGAAACATCCGCCGAACTGGCCAGGACATAATCCGCATTTCTCTCCCATTTTCGACTGCTCAGGCGCAATTTATCCGCCTGTCTCCCTTCAACCCACTCCCCTGCATCGCAAATGCCTTCTGGTATACCGATTTTAGTTGACAATAACCCGTTGCCTGTGTAGTATTCCACCCCAAATTTTGAGGGACAAGGAAACGTGGTGTTTTGTCTGCAAAACGTGATGTTTTTAACGAATCCGCGAAAGCGGGACTTATATCCGGGAGAATCGCCGAATGGATTTTGACCTTGACGAAGAACAACTGGCAATGCAGGAAGTCGCGCGAGACTTCGCCGAGAAGGAAATCGCGCCCACGATAGAGCAGGATGAAAAGGAGCATCGCTTCCGCCCGGAACTCGTCAGGAAGATGGGGGAACTGGGCTTCTTCGGCTGCGTTATCCCCGAGGAATACGGCGGCAACGGCGCGGGACATCTGGCGTCGGTGATTATCACCGAGGAGATCGCGCGCGTCAGCGCTTCCTGGGGTCTGCCTTTCAATATGCAGACGATGGGCCCCGGGCAGACCATTCTGAACTGGGGGAGCGAAGAGCAGAAAAAGAAGTACATCCCGCCGCTCGTCAGCGCGGATACGTTAGGCTGCTTCGCCATCACCGAGCCCGACACGGGCAGCGACGTCGCCTCGATGAAAACGTACGCCGTCGAGACCGACGACGGCTTCGTCCTCAACGGCTCGAAAACCTGGATATCCAACGCGCATGTCGCGGACGTCGGCCTTGTCTTCGCATACACCGACAAGGAAGCCAAACCCAGGCACCGCGGCATCTCGGCGTTTGTCATTGAACTGAAAAACACACCCGGCATCATAACCGAACCGATTGAGACGAAACTCGGCCTTTACTGCGCGCCCACCGGCACAATCACCTTTGAAGACGCGAAAATTCCGAAAGACGCACTGCTCGGCAAAAAGGGGGAGGGATTCAAAATCTGTATGAGCATGCTCGACTGCACGCGGCTGTCCAGCGCGGCCCGTGCCGTGGGCGTGGCGCGGGGATGCCTGGAAGAGTCGGTAAAGTATTCTCTGGAGCGGACTCAGTTCGGCAAGCCCATCGCCGAGTTCCAGATGATTCAGGACCAACTTGCAACAATGAAGATAGAAGAAGACGCGGCCCGCCTTCTCGTCCGGCGCGCCGCTGCGAAGAGAGACAAGGGAGAACGCAACACGTTCGAGGTCTCCATGGCGAAATACTACGCTGCCGAGACCGCCGTCCACGCCGCGAACACCGCCGTCAAAATCTTCGGTTCCTACGGCTTCTCCTCGGAATACCCGGTCGAGAGATACCTTCGCGACTCCAAGTCGTTCCAAATTGTCGAGGGAACATCCAACATCCAGAAAATAATAGTCTCTTCATATCTGCTCGGAAAGAGGGGCTGAGCCGACATCAACGGAGAAACCCAATGTCAGAAGATATGCTGAAAAAAATTGCGGAAATTGAGGAAATCCGGCTTAAACTGCAGCAGGGCGGCGGTCCCGAAGCGCAGGAAAAACAGCGCAAACGCGGCAAGATGACCGCCCGGGAGCGAGTCGAGTATCTCTGCGACCCGGGGACGTTCTGCGAGTACGACCTCTTCGCAAAACACTTCGGCAGGGACTACGGGCTGGACAAGGCGACCGTTCCCGCCGACGGAGTGGTCACCGGCTTCGGCAAGATAAACGGCCGCGGCACTTTCGTATATTCGGAAGACTTCACCGTCATCGCCGGCACCTTCGGCGAGATGCATGGAAGGAAAATATGCAAGACGGTCGATCTGGCCCAGAAAATGGGCTGCCCGCTAATCGGCATCAACGACTCCGGCGGTGCGCGGGTTACCGAAGAGATGGGCGCGCTCAGTATGTACGGACAGTTGTTTTTCCGCCACGTGCGCACGTCCGGCGTCGTACCGCAGATTGCGCTTGTGATGGGGCCCGTCGCGGGCGGCCAGGCGTATTCCCCCGCCCTGATGGACTTTATCTTTATGGTCGAGAAGACCAGTTATATGTTCATCGCAGGCCCGCCGCTGATCAAGGCGGTGGTTTTTGAAGACGTAACGGTCGAAGAACTGGGAGGCCCGCACGTTCATGCGACAGTCAGCGGCGTCTCCGATTTGACCGCCAAGAACGATAAGGACTGCCTGGACCGGACGAAGCAACTTCTCTCTTATCTCCCCAACAACTGCAACGAAAAACCGCCCTATGTCGATATGGGCGACGACCCGGAACGCGCGGACGAGGAACTCGCAAAAATAATCCCGACCGACCCGAACAAAATCTACGATATGCACGACGTCATCCATCGCATCGTGGACAAGGGCGAGTTCTTCGAGATAAAGAGGGAATACGCGGCGAACATCATAATCGGCTTCGCGCGAATGAACGGACACGTTGTCGGAATAGTCGCGAGCAACCCGAAGGTTATGGCGGGCTGCCTCGATTACAAGTCCTCCGACAAAGGCTCGCGCTTCATCCGCTTCTGCAACGCCTTCAATATCCCGCTGATTAACCTGCAGGACGTTCCCGCGTTCCTCATCGGCTCCAAAAGCGAGCGCGACGGCATCATCCGCCACGGCGCGAAGATGCTCTACGCATACGCGGAGGCGACCGTCCCGAAAATTACAATCGTCTTGAGAAAGGCATACGCCGGCGGGTATCTGGCGATGTGCAGCAAGGACCTCGGCGCGGACTTCCTGTTTGAACTGCCGACGGCGGAAATATGTCTTATGGGCCCGTCGGGAGCGGTGAACATTCTCTTCCGCAAGGAGATGGCAGCCGCCGAGAATCCCGAAGCGGTGCGCCAGAAACGCCTGAAGGAATTTTACGAGAAATACGTCGACCCGCTGTACTCCGCCGGGCTCCAGCATGTGGATGACATCATCGACCCGCGCCGGATGAGGCCGGTGCTCATCAGGGCCCTCGAGGCAACAAGGAACAAGGTCGACGAACTGCCGAAAAAGAAAATCGGCATAACGCCGGTATAATTGAACATCAGTGACTGTCACCGATTACGGCCCCGACATTTATCTTAAAGTAATGCGAAAGTCGGGGCGTAGATTGGTGACTGTCACGGGAAAACAATGAACACGACACTACATACACTGGCAACCTGTATGGGCTCGCCCGAATGGAACCAGAAGATGAACGAAGGCTTCGGCATTTTCGTTCTGGGCATTGCAACCGTGTTCGTCAATCTGGCGATACTGATGATCATCATCAACATTGTCGGCGCAATTACCGGCGGCAAATCGAAAAAGAACGTCCCGGATAACAGGTCGAATGCTTAACTCTCTTTATGTATGAAAAGAAAAGGAGTAGTTCCTATGCCTGACAGCGAAACCAACGTTGTAGCGCCAATGGTGGGAAAGGTGGTCAATATACTGGTAAAAGAAGGCGATGAGGTCGAGGAAAACGACCCCGTCGTCACCCTGGAAGCAATGAAGATTGAGATGCCGGTCGTCGCGCCCGTCTCGGGCACAGTAACGGAAATCAACGTCTCTCCGGGCGATGTCGTCGAAGCCGACACCGTCCTTATTGTAATCGAATAAAGGACATAACGTGACGGAGTTGCTGGAGAAACTGGTCAACAGTATTGGCCTGCTTCATGTCAGCGTCGGTAACATCGTGATGATGCTTGTCGGCGCCGGGATGATTTATCTGGCAATCAGGCGGGAGATGGAGCCGTATGAGTTGCTGCCCATCGGCTTCGGCATCATTCTTGCCAACCTTCCTCTCACACGCCTGATGGACCTCGAAAGCCTGGACAAAACGCAGGTTACCGGCATACTCGGCGTGTTCTTCCACTTTACCCTGTATAAGTGGAACATCCTGCCGCCGCTCATCTTCCTGTGCATCGGCGCGATGACGGACTTCGGGCCTCTCATCGCCAATCCCAAGATGCTCCTTCTCGGCGCGGCCGCGCAAATCGGCGTTTTCGTATCGTTCTTTCTTGCGCTTGCCTTCTTTGGCTTCAACATCGCCGAAGCGTGTGCCATCGGGATAATCGGAGGGGCCGACGGGCCGACAACCATCTACACCAGCGCCGTCCTGGCCAGGAACATACTCCCGGCAACCGCCGCAGCCGCATATACTTATATGGCGCTCGTCGCGTTCATACAGCCGCCGATTATGCGCGCCCTGACGACCAAAAAAGAACGCCGGATTAAGATGAAACAGATGCGCCACGTCTCCAAGACCGAAAAGGTCCTTTTCCCGCTGCTGGGGAGCATCGTAATAATATGGCTCGTGCCGATGTCCGCGCCGCTTATCGGAATGCTGATGTTCGGCAACCTGCTCCGGGAAAGCGGGGTCGTCGGCAGGCTTTCTCACACGGCGCAAAACGAGTTAATGAACATCGTCACCATTGTGCTGATGATATGCATCGGCGCGTCGATGTCGGCGGAAAGAATGCTTGAAGCGCGAACCCTGATGATACTCGGCCTGGGGCTGCTGGCCTTCTGTTGCGGTTCGGCAGGGGGAATTCTCTTGGCCAAATTTATGAACCTGTTCAGCAAAGATAAAATCAATCCGCTTATCGGCTCTGCAGGCGTCTCGGCCGTTCCGATGGCCGCGAGAATATCCCAGATTATGGGCCAGAAGGAAGACCCCCAAAACTTCCTGCTTATGCACGCGATGGGGCCCAACGTGGCCGGAGTCATCGGCTCCGCAGTCGCAGCCGGCGTCTTCATCGCCCTCGCCGGTTCATAAAAAGCAGGTGACTGCCACCGGATCGGAAAATGCCCCAGACAGAAAACTCCGATATCTTCTCCCTGAAAACCACAAAACCCGCTGCCAAAACAATCGGCGCGAAAATCCTCGTTTACAACACCGTCACTTCCACCAATGAACTCGCCGCCGAACTCGCCCGAAAGGAGGATTTCGTCGAAGGACAGATCATCTTCGCCGACGAGCAGACCGCAGGCGCAGGCAGGATGGGCCGCAACTGGTTCGCGCCGAAAGGCAAAAGCATCCTGATGTCGGCAATTCTCACGCCGCGACTTGAGACCCGCCACCTCCCCGCTGTCAACGCCGTCGGCGCGCTTGCCGTTGTTGACGCGATTGAGGAGATGACGTCGCTCATCGCAAAAGTGCGCTGGCCGAACGACGTCGTGCTCGACGACAAAAAAATCGCCGGTGTCCTTGCAAAAATCGAAAACGTGAACAGGCCCGGGCAGTGCTTCATCCTCGGCATCGGCTTCAACGTGAACGTATCCGAAGACGAATTTCCGCCCGATATGCCCCCGGCCACGTCGCTGCTGATACACAGGAAGGGAAAAGTTGACCGGCTCAAGGCGGCCGAATCGCTCCTGCGAAGCCTCGACAGGTGGTACGAAACACTGAAGGCAGGCAACTACGAGGCAATCGAAGCACGCCTCTGCGAACGCTCGTCCCTCATCGGTAATAAGGTGACGGTGAAATGCGGCGGCGAAAGCGTCACCGGCACGGCCGTGGGCATATCGCTCATCGACGGCCTCACCCTCGCTCTCCCCGACGGTTCCGCCCGCACGTTCCACGAATCAACCGCCACCCTCGTCTCGTAATGCGGCGGAATCTGCCGCCTTAAGGCGGTTATCACCTCCGGATTTCACTTCCCGCCCCGCTTCTCATATAAAGACAGGGAAAATTCTTGTCACCCGATTTCCCTTGTCCGGCGTGGCTTTCCGGGCGATGCACACCTTTGTTTTTGTTTTCTCCGGCAGCCTGTGGCACACCCGTTGCTTTACCGGAATTAAGGAATCTCTCCATCGCTTCAAGGAGGATGCGAATGATTGACGGGATATTCATCTCAGCGGCAGGAGCCCTGATACAACAGGCCCGTCACGATATAGCGGCGAACAACGTCGCCAACGTGAACACGGTCGGCTTCAAAAAACAACTCGCCCTGCTCGAGTCACGGCCGCCCGAGGCGCTGATACAAGGCCTCAGGTCCGGGGACTGGAGTGCGGGCGGTGGTCTGTTTTTTGGTCAGACTGTAACCGACTTCGCCGAAGGCGCGCTCGAGCACACGGGAAACTCGCTCGATGTCGCCGTGAAGGGGAAAGGCTTTTTCGCCGTGAGCGACGGGGAAAACACCTTTTATACCCGTGCGGGCAATTTCTCAATCGACCCGGACGGCTTTCTGGTCACGACTAACGGCAAATACCGGGTGCTGAACGATGCGGGTCAGCCCATTAATGTCCGCGGCGGCGAGGTGGAAATCAGCCGCGACGGCTCGGTATTCGTCTCGCAGGGAGACACCGTCGAGGGACGCGGCGTCATCGGTGTCGTGACTTTTGACGAGGTCGAGGCAGGCGGTACGGACGTGTCGAAGGTATTCGAACACGTCGGCGAAAGCCTCTATCGCTACCACGGCAAACTTGCGCGCGAAGGCGAGGGCACGATTGCCCAGGGCTTCCTCGAGCAATCAACCGTAAGCGTCGTGGAAGAACTGGTCAGTATGATGGAAGGCTTCCGTGCCTATGAGGCAAATATGATGGCGCTGCGCAACCAGGACGCGACGCTTCAGCGCGCCGTAACGCAGGTCGGCAAAGTATCGCAGCAGTAAATTTATCCGCCTCAGGCGGACCCGCTGCGAATCGATATTGGAGGATAAGAAGTTATGGCAATGAGAGCATTTTCAACAGCGGTCACCGGGATGCGCGCCCAGCAGACTAATGTGGACGTTGTCGCCAACAACATCGCCAACGTCAATACGACCGGCTTCAAGAAAGCACGCGCGGCCTTTGAAGACCTTTTCTACCAGCAACTCCGCCGCGCAGGCACCACTGCCCTCGAAGGCCGCACGACCCCGACGGGCACCGAGGTGGGCACCGGCGTGAGACTGGTGGGAACTCCCCGAAACTTCGAGGCAGGCAGCCCGCTCGAAACACACCAGCCGCTCGACCTCCTCATCGACGGGGAAGGTTTCTTCCGCGTGCAGACGTACGACGGCGCCATAGCCTACACGCGTGACGGCTCCTTCGGGCTCGATTCCGAAGGCAACGTCGTCACTCAGGACGGCTTCCTGCTCGACCCCGGCGCGCAGATTGATATGACGGCGGTAATCGGCGTTCAGGTCACGGCCGAAGGCATAATCCAGGTAATCAACCCCGACGCCACCACGAGCGACGCCGGTCAGATACAACTCGCGCGATTCCCGAACCCCGGCGGCCTTGCCGCGCGCGGAGACAATCTGTTCGTTGAAACGGACGCCTCCGGCGCGGAAACAACCGGCACACCCGGCACTACCGGCTTCGGAATTATCCGCGGCGGATTCCTGGAACAATCCAACGTCGATGTCGTCGAGGAAATGGTCGGCCTCATCCGCGCACAGCGCGCCTTCGACGTGAACTCGAACTCCATACAGGTGGCGGACGAAATGCTCCAGGTTGCGAACAACCTGAGACGTTAGTGAGGTGAAACGATGAAGGGTTCGCAAGGGTGACTGTCACCCAATTACGGAATCGAGCGAGCCTGGCGAGGGAGATTCGTAGATTGGTGACTGTCACCCTTGCACAGGACAGATTGACAAATGCTCAGAGAGACAAAACGATGAAGGGACTCATCATAACATTTGTTTTGCTCGGATGCGCCGCATTCGCCGCGGAAGGCGTCGCGGCTGAAATAGCCCTGCGCGAGAACGCAGCCGTCGGCAGAGGCTTTGTCCGGATGGCGGACCTTGTCACAGTCTCCGGCTGTGGCGCTGAAACCACCGAGAAGATAAGACAGACATTCTGCGGCAGCGCGCCGGAACCGGGCGAGGAACGCATCATCAGCCTCGCTTATATAAAAATGCGCCTCGCACAGAACGCATTTGACGTTGCGTCCTTTGCCTTCAAGGGCGCCGGCGAGGTGAGGGTCACAAGCGCTGCAGTAATCACGGTCACATGGCCCGACGACGAATCGAGGGACAGGTCGCTTTTAACGACGCTGTGCTATTCCGAAGACGAAACCGGCACGCTGGAAGAACGCCTTGTCTCGCACATAAAGAAACTGCTGGCGGAAAAGGAAGCGGCAAATCCCTCGGACATTGAAGTAACAACAAGCAGCCTGAGCCGCGCGATTAAGTCCGCGCCGGCCGACAGCGAGATTGCGAGCATAAGACAGGTCGGTCATCGCGGCAGCGCGACCAACGCCATATTCATCGTGGAACTCGTCACGAAGGAAAAAAAGCGTCTGCGCGGCTCCGTCGTCGCGCGCGTCAGCACGCTTTCGTATGTTGCAGTTGCAGCGCGGGAGATACAGGCAAACCGCGAAATCGCCGCCGACGACATCGAGATGGCAAAAATACCGCTTACCGGCAACCCCGTCAATTACTACCGCAGCAAGGAGGACGTCGTCGGAATGAAGACGCTGAAGAAACTCAGTAAAGGCGAAGCGCTTCTCTCCGCCGCTGTCGACCAGCCTGTGGTCCTGAAGCATGGCGACATCATCAACGTCGAAGTTCGAATCGCGGGCAAAGATATTTCCGTCAAAACAACCGGCATCGCGCTGCAAAGCGGGAGAGTCGGCGAGACAATCAAGGTCAGGAACGCCTCTTCGGGCAAAGAGTTTATGGCCCGGGTCGTCGGCAACAAGAATGTGGAAGTCGTTATAGGAGAGGAAGAATGAAGTATCGCAAGGCCTGTTCAGCAGCGCTGGTCATCCTCGCCCTTCTTATACCCGTAAGGACGGCGACGGGAGGTCTCATCTTCAAAAAGAATATGGAAAAGGCGCAAGCCGTGGCGCAGGCAAAAGGCGAGAGTACCGCGCCCTACAGCCCGGTGGCCGTAAAGAAGCCTCCTTCACCCAAAATGCACGACCTGGTTAAGGTAATCGTCCTCGAACACACAATCGCCGAGGCCGAAGGCAAGACCGACATAGAAAAAGGAACGTCGCTCTCCGCTTCTATCGAGGAGTTCCTGAACTTCCACGGCAGGGACGTGAACCACCGCGGCACGTACCCATCGATAAGCGGCTCTGCGGCATTCGAGATGGACAACGAAGCAAAAACGTCAAAGAAAACAAAACTGTCCGCCACCATCAAGGCGGAAGTCGTCGAGATACTTCCGAACGGCAATCTCGTACTCGAAGCGAAGAAAGAAAGACAGATAAACGAGGAGAAGGAAACTATCACGCTGACTGGCGTCATCGACCCGGACGACCTTGACGCGACCGGCTGCATCATCTCCGACGATGTTGCGCAACTCAGGGTAGCCTATACAGGCAGGGGCTCGGTCAGCGACGGGCAGAAACGCGGGTTACTTTCGAAAGTTCTGACTTACTTGTGGCCGTTCTAAACCGACAGCAAACCCCTCTCAAGGACTTCGGCCCCGACACGTCGGGGCCGGAGTCCGACATAAACGAGGAGCAGCAGGAATGAGACGAGCAATCGCGGCAATCTGGATTATCCTTGCGCTTTCTGTGGCGGCGAACGCAGAGAGGCTGAAAGATATCGTGCATATCGAAGGCGTCATAGACAACTATCTTCGCGGGTTCGGCCTCGTGGTCGGCCTGAACGGTACCGGCGACAACAAGGGCTACGCCGACAAGGCGCTAATCAACATAATGAAGAGACTCATCGAGGACTACGAAATCTCCGAGGAGGACATTCAGAGCAAAAACATCGCACTCGTCGCGGTCAACGCGGTCCTGCCCGCCTTTGCAAAGGTCGGCACCAGGATTGACGTAAAAGTGTCCGCGGTCGGCACGGCCAGTTCACTGAAGGGCGGCGAGTTGTACGCGGCCCATCTCAAGGCGGAAGGCGACAACGAAACCGTTTATGCCCTGGCAAGCGGTTCGGTGCTCCTGGCCGGATCCGAAGAGGAAATACCGACCAAAGGCGAAGTTCCAAACGGGGGAATCGTCGCAGAAGAAGAGCCTGCCGATTTTATCATTGAAGAGAACGGCATAAGAAAGGTATCGCTCCTGCTTTATCAACCCGACTTTGGTACGGCAAACGGCATCGTTGAGGCGATCCGCAGCGACAAACAACTGTTCGGCAGCTACGGCGAAATCGCGAAAGCGATAAACGCCGGGGAGGTCAACATCATCGTTCCCTCCAGAGCGGACGAGGTCAACTTCATCAGCAAACTGCTTGACGTGACGGTTGACGTTCACAATGCGGCCCGGGTGGTGATAAACGAGAGAACCCGCACGGTGGTCATAGGCGAAGGAGTCACCGTGCTTCCCGTGGTCATATCTCACGGTGATTTGACCATACTTGTGGGCGGCGTCGAGCAGCATGTTGCGAAAATGGAGGCCCGCGGCGGCGAGGTTACGCCGCTGCAGGAGATTCAGGATATGCTGAACGCGGTCAAGGCCAAACCCGAAGACGTCATCGCAATCATACTGGCCCTGAAGGCCGCCGGCGCACTGCAGGGAGAGGTTATCGTAAGGTAAGGACACCTATGCCGGAAGAGACAGCAAACATTACCGCGAACCCAATCGCAGCCGTCAGGCAGCCTGAGAGTTCGGACGAGGAGAAGAAAAACATCTGGCGGGCCGCGCAGAAACTGGAACAGATGTTCCTGAATATGCTGCTGGGCGAGATGAACAAGACAGCCGGCCGCGAGTCACTGCTCTATGCGGGCATGGCCGAGGATATGTTCCGGCGCGAACTTGACGCCGCCTATGCCGAAAGAATCTCCGAAGGACGCGGCGTAGGCATTGCAAGAATCTTTTACAACCAACTCGTACAAGACGCACCGGGCAAGGCGCAAACGCCTTCAATCGCCCCGGACGCCGCACTGCACGCGGCGCAACTCGGAGCGCAGTTCGGCCGAATCAATCGTGAGGATGCTTTTTCAGCCATTGGATAAGTCGAAATGGAAGACCCGAGAAAATCTTTTGCCGGAGCGCTGAGAGACCTCGTGGGGCTCTACAACGACCTCGTCGCCCTGCTCGACCAGGAGAGCGACGCAATCGTGAAGCGCGACGTCGTGGCGCTGGGAAAACTCGCGCGCGGCGAGGAAACATTGCTGGAAAACATCAGGAACGCGGAAAGCAGGCGCGCGCGTTACCTGACGATGCTTGGAAATTCAATCGGCCTGCAGACGAAGGGGATGTCGCTCAAGGAAGTCGCCGAACTTGCAGGCGAACAGTTTCGCGGCACTTTTTTGAAACTCCGCGCGGAACTGCAGGACGTCGCGCAGCGCCTGGCAAGCAAAACCAAACTCAAGATGCTTTTATGCAAAAACTCGCTCGACCACATTCATGCCGTCATATGCCTGCTTGGCGGCGGGTATGACACCGGGACGTATACCCCCGACGGGATGCGCCGCAGCGAGGCGGGACAATTGATGATTGACCAGAAGGCCTGAGGTGAAGGCATGGGACTCTTTTCCACATTTAACATAGGCAGACTGGCCCTCTCGGCCCACCAGACCGCGATGCAGGTAACCGGCCAGAACATCGCCAATGCCAGTAACGAAAACTACACGCGACAGCGCGCGATATTCGAAACAACGCCCGCGCAGGATTTAACCTACGCGCAACTGGGCACCGGCGTTTGCGTGGCGGAAATCCAGCGCGTGATAAACGAGGTGCTTGAGGCCCGCATCGACGGCGCCGGGTCGTCACTGGCCGGCCTCGTGGCGCAGAAAGAGATACTCGACCATGTCGAGGCGATATTCAACGAGTTAAGCGACACGGATTTGTCGAGTACGCTGAGCGAGTTCTTCGACGCGCTGGACGCATTGACGACGGACCCCGACGACTCCTCGACGCGGCTGGAATTAATCTCGGCCGCCGAAACACTGCGGGATTCGCTCCGGTACATTGCCACACAATTGAACGAGACCCGCGAGAACGCGGACGATGCAATCCGGATGGCGGCAAACGACATAAACGAGATGACGAACCAGATTGCACAACTTAATGCACAGATTATGGTCGCCGAAAACGGCGGCGTGAATACGGGCACGGCCAACGATTTGCGGGACAAGCGCGCGGCCCTGGTGCGGGATCTGGCGGAACTCGTCGAGATACGCACCGTGGAGACCGGCGCAGGTTCGCTGAACGTGCTGGCGGGCTCGGACTTCCTTGTGTTCGGCAATGATTCGTTCGCGCTGACGACGACACAGGACGCTGATCGCGGTGTGCTCGTTTCCACCGTGGAATTCGAGCACAACGGAGCGGATTTGGCCATCAACGGCGGAAAACTCGAGGGCCTCATCACCGGACGCGACGATATCGCCGGCGGCTTTGCCGACGACATCGCCGCGTTCGCCGAACAGTTGATTTACGAAATGAACCGCATCCATACTGAAGGCCGCGGCATCGACGGCCTGAGCGACGTGACAAGCACCGGGCGTGTGAGCAGTTCGCTGGTCGATCTGGATCAGGCCGGGCTGAACTTCAGCGTGGTCAACGGAAGTTTCGTTCTTAACGTCCAAAACGAAAATACCGGCGAGACGAAGAGCATAAACGTGAGCATCGATCTCGACGGCATCGGAAGCGACAGCACGCTTGGCAGCGTTGTGACGGAAATCAACACCGAACTGAACGCGGCCTTCGGCGGCTCATCGCCGGTGACCGCGTCGATTACCGGGACGAACAGATTGCGTATCGCATCCTCGACGGACGCCTACACTTTCTCTTTCGCCGAAGACACGAGCGGCTTTCTCGCCGCCATCGGAACAAACACGTTCTTCACCGGCTATGATGCGTTGAACATCGACGTAAACGATATGGTGAGAGACAATCCGGACCTGATTACAGCGGCATTTTCCGACGCCCCGGGCGGTAACGGCAACGCGCTGAGGATGGCGGAACTGCGCAACTCGCTGGTGTTCGACAACGGGACGGCGACCTTTGAAGACTACTACCAGGGTGTTGTCGGCTCGCTCGGCATACAGGCGGCCTCCGCGCGGGACCGGGTGGACAACCAGGCGCTTCTGATGACATCGCTGCTCAATGAGCGGGAGAGAGTATCGGGAGTGAATCTGGATGAAGAGACGATCAATCTGATTTCGCATCAGCGCGCCTACCAGGCGGCCGCGAGGCTGATTACCGTAGCGGACAGTCTTATCGAAACGCTATTGAATATGCTGTAGAGGTTGATATCGATGACCATAACGGGATCATCTGCGAACTTCACATTCACACGTGTGACCAACACGCTCCAGTCTAATATGCTGCTGGGCTCGATGAATTCGAGCATGCGCAAGATACTGGAGTTGGAGAGCCAGATATCCAGCGGCTACAGGATACTCAAGCCGTCAGACGACCCCCTGGGGGCGAACAGGACGCTGGAGATACAGAGCATGCTCGACGAAATCGCGCGATATCGCGAGAACATCCAGACGGCCGACCACAGGCTTTCGTCAACGGAATCGGCGCTCAGGAATCTGGATGACCTGCTCGACAGCGCCAAGACGATAATGCTGCGCGAGGTCGGTTCTTCGTCGACGACCGATACCCGCGCCAACTCCGCAATCGAAGTCGATAACATCCTGGGGCAGGCGCTCAGCCTCGCAAACAGCCAGTTCGGCAATCACTATCTCTTCGGCGGAGCAGTGGACGGCGCCGACCCCTTCTCATTAATGTCGGATTACGTCCTCTATAACGGCGACGAAAACGAGGAGTCCGTGCAGATATCCGCGGGCATCACGATGGCCGCGAACATAGCGGGCAGCAGCGCATTCGGCGCGCTGACCACCGAGATACGGGGCAACGTGGATTTGGACCCGATTATCACCGTGGATACGCTCCTGCGCGACCTTAACGGAGGCGAAGGCATCGCGGCGGGTTCGATAATCGTGGGCGACGGCCTGACCACGACGACCATCGACCTGACCGGCGCCGAAACGATAGGCGATGTTCTGGACATCATCAACAACGACCCGGCCGGATTTGTCACGGCGATAATAAACGGGGCGGGAAACGGCCTGGAACTCGACACTATATCGACCGGCAACATCTCCGTTGACGAGGTGAACGGCAATACGACCGCGAGCGATCTGGGCATATTGCAGACGACGCTCGTTGCCGGACCGCTGGTCGGGTCCGATACGGACCCCGCGCTCAATTTGCTCTCACCCATAACATCTTTGCTCGCCGGCGCAGGACTGACCAGCCTGAGCAGCCAGATAACGATTACGAACGGTTCGGAGTCGGCGACTATTGACTTCGTCGGCGCGACGACCGTGCAGGACATCCTGAACCGCTTCAACCAGGCCGGTGTTAATATCGTTGCGAGCATCAACGACGACCGCGACGGAATCAACGTCGTCTCCAAAGCCAACGGGACGCGCCTGAACATACAGGATGTCGGCGCGGGCACCAGCGCGGCGGAACTGGGACTGCTGATGACGCTTGACCGCATGAAACTGGCCGACCTGAACAGCGGTATCGGCGTGGCAACCGTCGCGGGCGACGACCTCAGGATAACGCGGAGCGACGGTGTGGTTGTCGAGGTGGATATCTCGAATGCGACGACGGTCGGCGACGTCATCAGTTTGATAAACAACGATCCGGAAAATACCGGGGGACTGCTGGTCGCCGGCGTGGCGGGCACGAACGACCGTCTTGTGCTGACCGATTCGAGCGGCGGCGGCGGCGACCTTGTCGTGGAAAACATTGGGGCGAGTTTCGGCGCGTCTAACCTCGGCATAGCAAGCACGGTGCCCAACGGAGCACCGCCGATGGTTCTGACCGGCAGCGACCTGAGCCCGGCGGGCGTGCAGACGGAAAGCCTCTTCACGGCGCTTATTCGCCTCCGCGATGCGTTGCTGGCCGATGATACGGGGGCGATAACGCGAGCCGGAGCAATGATAGACACAAGCAAGGCCACGGTACTTAACGCGGTGGCCGAGGCGGGGGCCCGGGTTCAGAGGCTGGAGATGACCGATATCAGGCTCGAGGACGAGGATGTAAACCTGCAGACGGCCCTTTCCGAGACAAGAGACGTGAACATCGCGGAAGCAATAGTAAGGCTGCAGGCCGAGGAGACGACTTTCCAGGCGGGTCTGAAGACGGCGGCACTGCTGTTGCAGAACTCGCTGTTGGATTACCTGTAGGACACGGTTTTTTGAAAGGATGCGCAATGAAAATCCAGACGACTCGGTTCGGAGAAATCCCAGTCAGCGAAGACGGGATATACTTCTTCCCGGAGGGCCTTCTGGGTTTCGGGGCGTTCAAGAAGTACTTTACGCTCGAAAACCCCTCCGGCGGTCCGTTTGAATGGCTGCAGTCCGTTGACGCGCCGAACCTGGCTTTCGTGGTGTGCGACCCGCTGTTGTTCAGACCGGAGTACCGGATCAAGGTGAAGAAGGAGGACCTTGAAAGCATCAAGTTGGAGGACATCGCCGACGCGATTGTGCGCGTGGTTCTGGTCGTGCCGAAGGGCAGGCCTGAACTGATGACGGCGAACCTTCAGGGACCGATTGTTTTCAACAAGCGCGATATGCTGGCCAAGCAGCTGGTGCTGCCGGGCGACAAATACGGCACCCGGCATCGCGTATTCCAGGAGACCGCCGCCGTTGCCGGGCGGAAGTCCTGACTGAGGAGGGTCCTATAATGCTTGTGCTTTCACGACAGAAAAACGAAACGATAATGATCGGCGATATGATAGAAATAACCATCGTCGATGTGAAAGGCGAGAAAGTAAGGGTCGGCATAAACGCGCCGATCGAGATTCCCGTGCACCGCAAGGAGGTGTACGACGCCATCAAGCGCGAGAACATACAAGCCTCAGCAGTAGACCCGTCCAACCTCGCGCAGGTGGCGGGAATGTTCAAGAAGTCGAAAAGAAAAGCGAAGTAGGACGCTGTTGGGCGGATATTTGCGAGGTGTGAAGATAGATTCGTTCTTTCAGATTTCCGGTCGGGCATTGGCCCGGCCACACAAGGATGCGGTCGCGCGGCGGGCAGGACAGGATTCCGCAACCGAGCGCGACCGAAGGAAGTCGTAAATTCTAGGAGGGTTGGCCATGGGCCTAAGAATCAACACAAATGTGGCGGCAGTCACAGCACTGCGAAACCTGAACGCCACGGACAAGGACCAGTTGCGGTCGCTGGAGCGGCTCTCTACGGGCCTGCGCATCAACAGAGCCAGCGACGACCCATCGGGCCTGGTAATCTCGGAGCAGTTGCGCGCCGGGATATCCAGTCTGAGACAAGCGGTTGAAAATTCGGAATTCGCCTCAAACCTGATTGGAACAGCGGAAGCGGCGCTGCACGAGATAAGCAGCCTGCTCACCCGCATCCGGGGCTCGGCGATATTCGCGCTGAACACCGGCGGCACCTCGCGCGAACAGGTGGCAGCGGAACAGGATTCCGTTGATTCGGCAATCGCATCCATACAGCGAATCGCCGACACAACCCGTTTCGCCACGACTCACCTGCTGAACGGGGCAAGTTCGTTCGAGATCCTCTCACAGGACGACGGTCTGCTCGAGGTCAATCCGATAAGCCTGATATTCGACCCGACGAGCACTTCAACGACCTATACGGTCAACGTCACGACGGCGGGCGCACAGGCAAACTTGCTCGCCAGCGGCGCCACGTCCAGCACCGTCGCATCCGGCGGGTCGGTTACTCTGCGCATTACAGGCAACCTGGGCACCCAGGAGATTGTCCTGTCTTCTGGAGCGGACCTGACCGAGTTCCGCAATGCAATCAACCTGCTCAGGGGCAACACCGGCGTATATGCCAGCGGCAGTTTCCTCTACAGCGAGACTTTCGGTTCGCGGGCCCGCATCACAATCGAGCAGGTAGGCGGCGCAGGCACGTTCACCGCTGCCAGCGGAGCCATCGCCGACATCGGCGACAAGACGACTGCATCCGGAGTCGATGCAGCGGCGAACATCAACGGCGCCGATTTCTCCGCCGACGGGAATCTGCTGACGGTAACAAGCACTATATTTGTCGGGAGCATAGAACTGGAAGGCAACTTCGCCTCTGGCGGGGCTTACCCGCAGTCATTCCAGTTCAATGTGGACAACAACAGCGGATTGCTGTTCCAGTTGAACAGCAACGCCACCGTCCTTGACCAGAAGATAATAGGCTTGCCGAACATAAGCGTATCGCTGCTGGGCATGGCACCGCACACTGTCGGCGGTGTGACGACGGGCGGATATATGAACTCGGTGCGAGCCGGCGGCGACAACGATATGTTCAGCGACCCCGGAAACGCTATCGACATCGTCGATGCTGCCATCAACGACATATCGGACATTCGGGCTTTCCTGGGCGCGTTTCTGAACGACTCGGTCGAGCCGAACATCAATTCGTTGAACATCGCAATAGAAAATCTGGTTGCATCCGAATCCGAGATACGTGATCTTGACTTCGCGAGCGAGACCGCGGAGTACACGCGCAGTCAGGTACTCTTCCAGGCTGGAGTATCGGTCCTTGCCCAGGCCAATCTGATTCCTCAGGCGGTACTGCAACTTCTCGGGTAGTTGCACATCCGGACATATAAGGGGCGGAAGGCCGCCAGGGCATGCGCAAAGGGTATGCCTTCGCCGGTCTTCCGCCCTTATTGTGCATACAATTGATCAGCGCGGACTCGGCGACTCCGCCTGCCCGCCCGAGCCGCCCGTACGGGCGGCCAGGGTGGCGGATAAATGTCACCGCAAGTAAAAATCAAAGGAGATAGGGAAACGGCCTTTCGCGGAGGAGTTCGGGGTGGGCGAGGCTGTCGTCGATTTCCTTGAGCAGGCGGTCTTTGTCTTTGGGCAGGTTGCCCGCAAGCGTGACGAGGTTGGAGACGTGATTGCTGCGGAGGATGGAGTTGGTTATGTCGAGGTTTGCGACTATCGTGCGAAGTTCGTGCACAATCTCCAGCGGTTCAAGCGGGGTAAACTTCCCCTCGCGCTGCGCACGCTCCAGCGGTGTGCCGGGCAGAACCACGACCGTAAGGAAAGACACGTAACGCGGCTTCATCGCACTGAGGGCCTTTGCGGAATCAATCGCGTGCTCCTTCGTAAGTTCCTTCCCGCCAAGCCCGAGCAGGGTCATCACCGACATCTTAATACCCGCGTCTTGCGCTGTTTTTACGGCCTCGACGGCCTGCGCGGCGGTGTTGCCTTTTTTCGCGCGGCGTAGAACCTCCTCGTTGCCGCTCTCCAGGCCCAGATATGCGATGGCAAGTTTCTTTTCCCTGAACCCGCGGAGTTCTTCGATGGATTTGCCCAGGATATCAGTCGCGTTGGCGTAAGTCCCGACTCTCTGGAGCGAAGGGATACGCTCGTTCAGCCGGTCGAGGATTCTTGCAAGGTGCTCCGTCTCCAGGCACAGTGCGTTGCCGTCGCACAAGAATACCCGCCGCACGCCCTTATAATGCCTGGCAGCCCAGTCGATTTCACCGAGTACCTCATCGAGCGGACGGACGTGGAACTTCTTCGTCAGGTAAGAGCCGCAGAACGTGCACTTGTTGTGCGAGCAGCCGAGAGTTGCCTGCAGAAGCAGGCTGTTCGCCTCGCTGGGCGGCCGAATAACAGGCTCCTGGAGTTTAATCATCAGTCAGTTTGCCCCTTGCTCTTTGCTTTTTGCTCCCTGCGAAAGCGTTCGATGGCCTTTCGGTGGCTGTCGAAGGCAATGTCCTCGGGCACTTCGTCAAACCGGCAGAAACGCGCGTCCGTCACGTCGTCACCGGGCTGCAGGTCATCATCTGTAACGGCTTCGCCGGCGAGAACAGCGGTGTAGATAATCAGGATACAGCGCTTACTCGTCTCGCTGACATAGCAAACGTCGAACAGGTCAACCAGTTCGATATCCAGGCCGGTTTCTTCTTTCGTTTCGCGAACGGCGGTCATCTCCGGCGGTTCGTCGTATTCTTCAAAACCCGACGGCAGGCACCACAAACCGATGCGCGGCTCGACCCCGCGCTTCACCAGAAGCACCTCGTCGCCTTTCACCACCAGCACCGCGGCCGCCGGATAAGGATTGAGATAATGTATCCAGCCGCACTTATCGCAGCGCAGGCGCATTGTGCCGTTCTCGTCGAAATCGCTCAGTTCGTGACCGCATTCTATACAGTATTTTGCCATAGTCCGCATATTATATGGCCCGGCACGAATATGGAAAAGGAGAAATTTGAAAGGCAGCGGACGGCCCGCCACTAACGTGTAATAGCACGCCGCGATGCCCGGTGCCGGATGCCAAAAAAATTGGTGACAGTCACCAATTTATTGTGGGGGCAAACAGGGGGAAAATGTGATTCCAGGAGGGGGCGCTCTTCGCGGCGCCTTTCCTTTTTGCCG
>JBDRIB010000271.1:0-15650 GCA_043816375.1 Planctomycetota bacterium
TTCTGATAAATCGGGAAAAATCGCGAAATTCCATTTCTGTACATTTCACATGCAGATGCCCCTCAAAAACAGGGTCTGACCCTGTTTTATGTGTAATTGCAACAGGGGGTTACGTCTAATGTGGGAAACGGGTTCTGACCCTGTTTTTGGAGGGGGGATTCTGGGGATGGTAGGAGGAGGGGGGAGCCGCTGGGAAATTTTTTGCCTATTTTGTAGTCAGTTACTTGACAAATGGGCATTTATGTGCTATACTTACCCCAAATTGTTAGGAATATGTCAACGGCAGGGCCTACGCTCTGTCATTTTACTGTAAATGACGGTGTGTGTTATCGTTTTAACCTAGAGGCCCCCGGGGATATCTGAGAGAGGGGACGCTTTGACAGGCCTATTCCCGCAACACGTCATCGACGAAATTCGAGACCGTGCGGATATTGTAGATGTAATTTCGAATTACGTCCCTCTGAAGAAGGCCGGCAGCAGTTTCAAGGCCCTCTGCCCTTTCCATAACGAGAAGACCCCCTCGTTTAACGTAAGCCCCGCGAAGCAGATATATCACTGTTTCGGATGCGGTAAGGGGGGGAACGTTTTCAGTTTCATTATGGAATTCGAAAAGGTTCCGTTCCCGGAAGCAGTGCATATTGTTGCGGACAGAATCGGCTATAAGATACCACAGGAGGCCATACGAAAGGCGGACAATAACGTTCCCCAGCGAAAGCAGTTATATAGAATTAACGCTTATGTGGCAAATTTGTATCATAGCCACCTGCTATCGAAGGAAGGGGAACCCGCCAGAAATTACCTCCACGACAGAGGAATCAGCGACGAATCTATTTCTTTGTTCAAACTGGGCTTATCGCCGGATTCCTGGGACTGGCTAATCAGGCAGAGTACGCGGCCGGAATCTATGGCCCTTATGAAGACCCTTGGCCTTGTCCTGCCGCGCGGGGAAGATCAGGGCTACTACGACAGGTTTCGCAATCGCCTGATGTTTCCGATTCCGGACAGCCAGGACCGCATCGCAGGCTTTGGGGGGAGGTCGCTGGACGGCTCGGAGCCGAAATACGTTAATTCCCCTGATTCACCGCTCTTTAGCAAGATGAATAATCTCTACGGCCTGAACGTAGCCAGAATGGATGCCACCAGAATAGGCTCTATGATGGTAATGGAGGGCTATACCGACGTCATTATGGCCCACCAGGCCGGCTTCAAGAACGCGGTAGCGACGCTGGGCACTGCGCTTACCGAGAGGCACGTGCGCCTGTTGAAGCGCTATGTCGAGCAGGTGATTATGGTTTTTGACGGCGACGAGGCCGGCCAGAAGGCCTCGCAGCGCGGCATCGACCTGGCCTTGCGGGGCGAGTTGCAGGTGCGCATCGCGGAACTGCCGCAGGGCAAGGACCCTTGCGATTTCATTTCGGCTGAAGGCGCTGATATTTTTGCAAAAGCTATAGACCAGGCTAAGGACTTGTTCGATTATAAGATAGGTATTGGTCGTATGAGGGATGATTTTAACACAGTGGAAGGCCAGTCCGCAGTGATTGACAACATCCTGGCATCCGTGGCCAACTTTACGTGGCGCAACAGGCCCAAGCAGGAATTGCTCATGAAGAAACTGAGCGCCGAGTTCCGCGTCAGCGAAACATCCGTAAGGGACAGACTGGCAGGAATTCTTGCGCGTAACACGGCCGCAGGCAGGAGGGCGGAACCTGACCGCAAGGGGGGGAGAGGCCGGCGCGGGCTGGGCGACTGGGTGATTGAACTGATGCTCGCTTCGCCCGAATATGCGCGGCTGATAAGCGAAGGGGGCGTTTTCGAGCATCTGGATACGACCCATCGAACGATAGCCGAGGCAGTGTTCTCTGCCCTTAAAGGAGAGGATAAAGCAGTGCTCGCAAAGGCATTCAGCCGATTGGAGCAACCGCAGTTGTGCGAGACTCTTTCGAGAATATCGGCGCTGATGCCGGAGAGCATCGATTGCGATAAAATGTACGAGGACATATGCAACTTTGTTCATAAGCATTTTGTAAGCCAGGAGATATCTAAAGAGACGGAACATCTTATTGGACTCGAAAACAGGACGGACGAAAAAGAGGCCGAATACCTGAGAAAGGTGGCCGCTCTAAAAAAGCGGGAACGGCCAAACAAAGTAACCGGCAAAACGTAACTTTCGGTTTGGGGCTGACTTTCCGTGTATTCGGGTAGTCTGTTAACTGTTTCCAGTTTCGAGGGTAGCGGATGATTTCTCAAAAAATAGAGAAACAGATAAAAACGCTCGTCGATGTGGGCAAGCGCAAGGGATACCTCACCTACGGCGACATCAATGAGATGCTGCCCGACGACATCGCCTCTCCCGACAATCTCGACAGTATCCTGATGATTCTGGACGAGCAGGGGGTCGAACTGCGCGAGGGAGAGCCTGCCCGCGAGCCCGGGGAACAACCATCCTCCACCACCCGGGATACCGAAACTACCGAAGAGTCCGCCGACGACATCCGCGAGAAAAACCGGATGGACGACCCGGTGCGGATGTACCTTACCCAGATGGGCCAGATACCCCTGCTTACCCGGGAACAGGAGATTACCCTGGCCAAGCGCATCGAACTCACACGCATGCGCTTTCGCAAGACGCTGCTCGAGAGCGATTTCGCCAAGAACGAGTCAATCGGAATCCTTGAAGACGTCGCAAAAGGCGACCTCGCCTTCGACCGCACGCTCCAGTTGCGCTCCTCGATGGATTTCGCAAAAGAGGAAATTATCGAGCGCATTCCTCAGAACATTGAAACCGTCCGCCGAATGATTGAGGCGAATGTGCGCGACTTCCGCGCCCTTACGAAATCGCGCTTCTCAAAGGAGAAGTCCCTGCAGATCCGCCGCCGCATTCATAAAAGGCGGCGCAAAGGCGTGATCCTTCTCGAAGAACTCAACATCCAGATTAAACGCATCCGCCCGATGAAGGAACGCCTGGAAGCCATCAACACTGAAATGCAGGATATCATATACCGGGCAGAAAGGGTGAAGGCCTCCCGCAAGCGCAACGGCTCCGCCCGAAAACTGCGTGACCTCAGAGACCGCCTCGAAGAACTTGAATTTATGGTTCTCGAGGAGCCCGACCGCCTCAAGCGCCGCGTCGACTCAGTCAAACGCCGTTACGAAGAATACGAGCACGCGAAGAGGATGCTGTCGAGCGGCAACCTCCGCCTGGTGGTCAGCATCGCGAAGAAATACCGCAACCGCGGGCTTTCCTTCCTCGACCTCATCCAGGAAGGCAACACCGGACTGATGAAGGCCGTGGAGAAATATGAGTACCGGCGCGGCTTCAAGTTCTCCACCTACGCCACCTGGTGGATCAGACAGGCCATCACCCGCTCTATCGCCGACCAGGCGCGCACAATCCGCATCCCGGTCCATATGATTGAGACAATGAGCAAACTGCGCAACATCATAAAGCGCCTGACGCAACTGAGGGGACGAGAGCCTACTGTGGAGGAAATCGCCGGAGAGGCGGATATCTCCATAGACGAGACGAAGCGAGTGCTCAACATTGCGAAGCATCCAATCTCTCTCGACAGACCCATCGGAGAAAGCGGCGACTCTTACTTCGGCGACTTCATCGAAGACGAGACGGCCGAGTCGCCGGTTACCGCGGCCACACACGAGATGCTGAAAGAAAAGGTGGAACAGGTTCTCAACACCCTCACCTACCGTGAGCGCGAGATAATCAAACTTCGATACGGCGTCGGCGACGGCTATACATACACCCTCGAGGAAGTCGGCCGAATCTTCAAGGTCACCCGTGAGCGCGTCCGCCAGATAGAGGCCAAGGCCGTCAGGAAACTGCAGCATCCCATCCGTTCGAGGAAACTGGAAGGCTTCCTCGATTTCGCTGAACCCAAGTTAAGCAAACGAGGACTTTGATGAATTTACAACTGAGCAGACTGCTTGCTCTTCAGGAACTTAACAACAAGATAGCCGACTGCCGAAACAATATCGACGCGCTGAATGCCTCACTAAAAAACAAACGGGAAGAAGTGGAACTGGCGCAAAAGAAAATCGGTGAAATCAAAGAGGAAATAAAGCGCGGCAAAAAGGAAGAAGACCGCCGCGAACTCGACCTCAAATCCAACGAGGAAGACATAAACAAACTCCTCATCCAGCTCAACCAGGCCAAGTCGAACGACGAATACTCCGCCCTGAATAAACGCATCGAGGAAGAACGCCGGCAGGATTCCGCCCTGGAAGACGAAATACTGGAACTGATGACGCACAGTGACGGGTTGAAGGCCAGGACTGAAGAATTGCGAAGGTCCGTGGCCGCTCTGGAAGCCGAACTGTCCGGTATGGAGGAAAAGGCCGGGATTGACGTGGCCGCGTTCGAAAAAGACATAGACGAACTGCAAAACCGCGTCAAGGGAATCGAAGCGGAAATCGACCCCGATTTGATTGACAAATACCGCCGGGTGTTCGAGCGCAAGCTCGGAGACGTAATGGCCGCTGCCGATGAAGTTGAGCTTCTTTGCAGGGGCTGCAATATGTCCATTCCCCGCCAGTTAATCAACGAGATACTGAAAGACGACGCAATTGTCTTCTGCAAGTTTTGCAACCGTATCCTCTACATCCCCGAAAAAGAATGACCCGCGAAAGGGTGTTGCCCCGCATTTCTCATCTATTGAAAATTGACTGGTTAAAGAAACGCGAAGGGTGACTGTCACCATTACGGAGCGAAGGGAGCGAAGCGACCAAGCTCGTAGATGGTGACTGTCACCGCTTCGCAGGGTCTGACCCCCGAGCCCATTCACTTTTGTGGTGAGTAATGCGGGTTAGACTTTGACCTTTCAACCTTACATAGGTGACTGTCTCTAATTACGGAATCGAGCCCTCCGTCCGGAGGGCGAGATTCGTAGATTAGTGACTGTCACCGAAAAAACTAAGATTTCCAACTTCAGCCCGCTTTCACCTTTGACCTTTCAACCTTTACCCCGTAAAATCCAGGCGGTTTCGTTGGGCGCCGCGCTGTGTGTGAAAAAAATGAACCCATGAAAGTCAAAGGCATAACAAAGGAACAGTTCTTCGAAAAACTCCGGCCTCTTCTCGGACGGAAGGGGCTGGAAATCTGCGGCCGGTCCAAGCATCCCCATCACATACAGTTTGTCGTGAAAGGCGGGGCGGGGGAGTGTATGGTCCAGATATATGAGAGCAAAAAGGGAACCCATGCGCGCGTGATTAACGACGTGGGCGGTTGCGAGGCCGACGTGCTCGGTTCAATCGATGAGATGTTCGGACGCCCGTCCTTCGTCCCCGACGAAAGCCGCCCGTCCGGGAAACCCTCCGGAGACGCGGCAGAAACCGGGGCGATAGGCACGGACGAGTCGGGCAAGGGCGATTTCTTCGGGCCCCTCGTCGTGGCAGGCGTTTATATGCCGCCCTGGGAGGAGGAATCGCTCCTCCGGATGGGCGTGCGCGATTCAAAGACCCTGAGCGACTCGTCCGTGGAAAGCATCGCGGCCGAATTGTCCGGCGGATTCAGGCACACCGTAGTTGCCGTCGGTCCGGAGAAGTACAACGAACTGTACGAAAAGATGGGGAACGTAAACCGGATACTCGGCTGGTGCCACGCCCGCGTAATCGAAAACCTGCTGGAAGAGGTCGAATGCCCTTACGCCATTACCGACCAGTTCGGCAACAAGTCATACGTCGAGAAGGCGCTGATGGAGAAGGGCAGTAAAGTGGCCCTTGAGCAGCGGCCTCGCGCGGAAGAAATCCCCGTTGTCGCCGCGGCTTCCATTCTCGCCCGTGCCGGATTCCTGCGCCGACTTGACGCGCTCGCGGGCCGGTACGGAACATCCCTTCCCAAGGGTGCATCCGCCCTTGTTGATGAGGCGGCGCGCCGGTTTGTCGCGATGCATGGCCGCGACGCCCTTAAGTATGTCGCAAAAATTCACTTCAAGAACACCTCCCGTATCTGAATGTCAATGAAATTTATATGCAAAGGGGTCATGCCCCCTCCCTCTTTTTTTTTTTTTGAAAATCGGTTTGACATTATGAAATATTGTGTTATAATATGAATAATTATTCATTTTCAGAACCGCTGTTCATTGAGGCGCGATGTGACGGTTATTCAGAAGAAGATGACAAGACGACAGCGCGAGCAGGAGCGTCACAGGAACGAAATCCTGGACGCGGCGGAACGCGTCTTCTCGCGCAACGGCTTCCGCGCTTCGTCGGTGTCGGACATCGCGCGCGAGGCGGAATTCGCCGTGGGCACGCTCTACAATTTTTTCGAGAGCAAGGAGCACCTTTACCATGAACTCTTCCTGCGCAAGGTCGGCGAAATCGGCCCGAGGATAAAGGCGGAGGTCGCGGCGGTGAAAGACCCGCGCAAAAAGATTGAAAGGCTTATCGACACGAACCTTTATTTCGTGCGCAAGTACAGGGATTTTTTTCTGCTGCATATGAACGAGGTCATCGGCGTTCTGAAGCCGATCCCGCTTCCTTCGCCCGAGGTGCGCCGGAGATATGAGGATTTCATCGGGTTCACTGCGGAGATGATTTCCGAGGGGATAAAAAAGCGCGTTTTCGAGAAGTGCGACCCGATGTACGCGGCCATCAGCCTGATTGGCATCGTACACAATTGCGGCGCGCTGTGGATTTCTGGAAAAGCGCAGACGGAGATGAAAATAGAAGAACTGGCCGATTTCGCGAAGCGTATGTTTTTCACAGGGATGCTTAAATCGAAATGAATGTGATGAGCAAAATTTCCCGCCTGCTGATTTTGCCGGCGCTGGCGGCCTGTCTTGCTGCGGGCTGCACTTCGCGCGATGCGCTCCTGAGAGACGTCTACACGAGCCGCGTGGACTCGTACGAGCGCTGGCTCGACGTCCATCGCGGCGAGACTGAATCTGAAGCCAGATTGAAGGGGAAACTGTCCCTTGAGGACGCGCTGAAACTGTCGCTGCTTCACTCGAAGCCTCTTCAGGCGATTCTTGAGGAAAAAGAAAAGGCCCGGGGCACGATAGTCGAGGCTTACGGCGAGGTTCTTCCGACAGTCAAAATTCGCGGCGGCTACACGCGTCTCGACGAAGTGGGCGTTTCCAGCGTCGGCGGGAGAGAGATCAGCCTGGGCAGTCCGCACAATTACAACGCGTCGCTCGAGGTGACCCAGCCCCTTTACCGAGGCGGTGCAATTGGCGCGGCACTCAAGGCCGCGCGTATTTTTGCCCTGCTCAGCGACGAAACCGTCCGCGCCGAAGTGCAGAGCACAATCTATAACGTGGCGTTTGCGTACTACGAGGTTCTGCTCGCTCAGGAGTTGCACAAGGTCAATGTCGAGGCCGTGGAACTGGCCAAGGAATTCCTGGACGACGTCAGAAAGAGGGTAAAGGGCGGCGTCGGCACAAGGTTCGACGAACTGCGCGCGAGGGTGGAACTGTCCAACTTCCAGGCCGAGGAAATTCAGCAGCGCAACAAAATCAACCGTTCAACGACCCTGCTCCTCAAGGAGATGGGAGTGTCGCAGGACAGCGAGGTTGTGCTTTCGGACGAACTGGAACACAGGGCCTTTGAGCCGAACCTTGAAGAGGCGGTTAAGACGGCGTTTGAGCACAGGCCCGATTTGTATCAGCGGGAACTTAATGTTCGTCTGCAAAGAGAGGCCGTGAAAATCGCCATCAGCAGGTACTTCCCCAGTTTCGACGCATTTTTTACACACGAGTGGAGCAATCCGAACCCGCACGACCAGACCGACATCGACTGGGGCAGGGCTTGGAACGGCGGGATTACGCTGGAATGGACTCTTTTCGACGGGCTGAGCCGCGAGGGAAAACTGATACAGGAACGCGCCCTGTTGCGGCAAAGCGTGATAAACCTGGTTGACGCTGAAGAGAATGCGACCCGGGAGATACACGCCGTCGTTCTGAGCGTTGAGGATGCAGAGGCGTTCTACGAATCCCAGAAAAGCAACGTTGAACTGGCCGAGGAGGGATATCGTCTCGTGAAACTCGGCAGGGAAGGGGGAGTTAATACGGAAGTGGAAGTCTATGACGCGCAGACGGCGCTGACCCGTGCAAAGGGTTTTTACTACGAATCCGTTTACAGTCACACGCTGGCGCGTCTTGAGATGGAGCGTGCGATGGGCACGCTCGGACCGCCGCCGGGATTCAGAAGCAGGCCCGAGGACATTCAGTTGCCGAAAACTATCGTGCCGGAAGCGGGGAAACAGACCGATGTCGCTCCGGAAGAACCTCAAAGCAATGAGGGATAAATATTATGAAAAAGCATCTTAGGGCATTAACAGGCGCAGGCGTTGTAGTCGCTCTTCTGGCCGTTGCCTTTTCCGGCTATAAACTTGTCGAATTTCTGGGCCAGCCGGCGGCCTCAGAAGAGGAGGACCGCCCGATTGAAGTCATCGTGGAAACCGTTGCGGGAGGCGCGATAAGTGAGATAAGAACGTACAACGGCAACATCGAGCCCTTTTACGCCGTGGACCTTATGCCGCAGATTCAGGGACTCCTGATATCTCTTTCAGTCGAAAGGAACGGGGAAAAAATCCCGGTGACCGAAAACCTGAAAGTGAAGGAGGGCGAGATACTCGCCACCCTGGATTATGGCGGCTTGCTGGCGGAGATGAACAAGGCCGAAGCCGATTACCTGATAGCGGCCAGAACGGAAAAAGAGAAACTTCGCGAGAAAAAACGCTGGGAACAACTATACGAGGAAGGCAAAGGCCCGGCCACCGAGCAACAGCGAGACGCGGCCATATGGGAATACGACGTCGCCGTCGAGGACACGAAGAGCAAGAAGGGAAAGTTCGATTCGATGGAATGGGAGTACAAACAGGCCTTTCTGAAGGCCCCCTTTGACGGCGTCGTAAGTATGGTCTATGTCGACAAAGGCGCGACCGTCGGGCCCGGCACCCCCGTTCTCCGGCTGGTCCACCTGGACAGGCTGAAAGTAATCGCCTATGTCCCCAACCGCTACATCGGCGAAAACGGAATCCGCGCCGGCGAGACGAAGGCGGAGATAAGGATAGAAAGACGCCGCGAGTCAATCCGCGCCGACGTGAGCAAGATATACGAAGAGGCCGACCTCGTCACCAGAACCACCCCCGTCGAGATTCACCTGGAAAACGAGAAGATTGACGGAGGCGGCTATCTCATCCGCGGCAATATGTACGCCAGGGTCGATTTCTACGTGCGCACAAGAACGGACGCCGTGAGGATTCCCTCCAGCGCGATCATCAGAATAGACAAAGACTATTTCGTGTTCGTCGTCAAAGACAATAAGGCCGTCAAGACCCAGGTCGGCATTGATATCTGGGAAGGCCGCTACGTCGAGATAGTCAGCGGCCTGCAGAAGGGCGACACAATCGTGGTCGGAGGACAGACAAAACTCAAGGACGGCTCCGCAGTCAAGATTATCGGCGAAGGAGCAAGGGTTGAACCAATTTACCCGGAATAAAGCCCCGCAATCATACAAAGGTCCGGCAATATGAAACTGCCTCAACTAGGCGTAGCAAGACCCGTAACGGTAACGATGCTCTTTATGGGCATTATGCTGCTGGGCATATACTCCGCGTCCAAATTGCCGGTGGACCTTTTTCCTGAGATGGAACCGCCGGTTGTCAGCGTCATCATCACCTGGCCGGGCGCTAGCGCCAGGGATGTCGAGGAGAAACTGACGGAGGTCGTGGAGAACCAGTTGGCCATCGTCGACGGGGTTGACAAGATTCGCTCTACATCCAAAGAGGGCATCTCCAACGTTACCCTGGAATTCGACTGGGGCACAAACCTGGACGAGGCGTCGAACGACATTCGCGACAGGCTCGACTTCGCCGCTGAATTACTCCCGGAAGATGTCGACAAGCCGATAATCTTCAAGTTCAACACATCCATTATCCCTATTATCTTTTTTGGCCTGCAGGCGGACACGAACTGGAATAACCTTTACGACATTGCCGACGATATCGTCAAGAACGATTTGGAGAGCGTGCCCGGCGTGGGTTCCGTCCAGATATTCGGCGGCCGCAAAAAGCAGATAAACCTCCGGCTGGATAAAGATATTCTCAACGCCCACGGCATCTCGCTGGGCGATGTCGCCGCGAAAATCAGGGCGGCGAACATTACGAAACCGGCCGGAAGCGTGAAGGTCGGCCGCACTGAATACACCGTCAGGCTCCCCGGTGAGTTCGAGGACCCCGGAGAACTGGAGGAACTCATAATCAAGACATCCGGCGGCGCCACGCTTAAATTGAGGGAGTTGCTGGTCAACAAGCGGGTCACGCTGGACT
Source organism: Planctomycetota bacterium (assembly GCA_043816375.1). GTDB lineage: Bacteria > Planctomycetota > B129-G9 > B129-G9 > B129-G9 > JBDRIB01. Next base: position 10,283 of record JBDRIB010000271.1, read on the forward strand.
TCGAAGAGGCCACGCAGGTCGCCAAGGTTGACGGCGAACAGAGCATATGGGTTATGGTCCAGAAGCGCTCCGGCGCCAACACGGTTGACGTGGCGCAACAGGTCCGCAAGCAGATGGAGGAGACCAAGAAGAAACTCCCGCAGGACGTCAAGGTTGTCGAACTTTTCGATACGTCTTCCTTTATCGAAAACTCACTCTCGAACCTGGGGATGACCGTCGTTATCGGCGGTGTTCTGGTCGTTATCGTCACCCTGCTCTTCCTGAGGAACATCCGCTCCAGCGCCGTTATCGCCGTCACCATCCCGTTCTCGCTTATTATCGCATTCATATTCCTGTACATCCTCGGATTTACCATCAACATAATATCGCTGGCCAGCATTGCAATCGGTGTCGGGATGGTCGTCGACAACTCCGTGGTCGTGCTGGAGAACGTCATCAGGCACGTCGAGAAGGGCGAGAAGGTAAGAGAGGCAAGTGTCTTCGGCTCCTCGGAAGTGGGCACGGCAATCACCGCGTCCACACTCACGACCGTGGTGGTCTTCATGCCGCTGCTCTTCCTGACGGGTATGGTAGGAGTGATGTTCAAGCAACTCGCGCTCGCAGTTATAGTGACGATTGCCGCCTCCCTCTTCTGCGCCCTCCTGCTGGCGCCGATGCTCTGTTCCAAACTACTCAGGCCGGCGGAACAGATGATCCCATCCCGCCCACTGTTCAGGAGGTTCTACCTCGCCAGCGAGAGGACGTTCGGGAAGATTGAATCATTCTACTCGGAACTGCTGGGTTGGTCTCTTCGTCACAAAGGGGTCGTGTTGTCAATCGGCGGGCTGGCGTTCGCGCTGAGCCTGACGTTGCTGCCGGCCATCGGCACCGAGTTCTTCCCGGCACAGGACAGCGGCGACCTGAGCATCAACTTCCGCCTGCCGGTCGGCACCAAGGTCGAGGACACCACCGTCGTCGCCGAATACATCAACAAGGTGGCGAAGGAAACCGGCGGGGACTACATCAAGCGCATATTCTACAGGACCGGTTCACCGTCATCGGGTCTCTCCTCCGCCTTCGGCGGAGACCAGAACAGCCATATCGGGCGCGTGAGCCTTAAACTGGTTCCCGTCTCCGAGCGCCCGTTTCGGAACGATGAACTCGGCCAGAAGATTATTGATAAGGTCAAGGAGTCGATACACTGGCCGTATATCGAGAAAATCAACTCCGACACCGGCAACCCTATCGACCGGGTGCTGCAGGGGGGCGGGGGCGGACAGCCGATATCGATGGAAATAATCGGCTACGACCTCGAGAGGTCCTACGCGATTGCCGAGCGGCTCCAACGAATCATCGAAGAAATACCCGGCGGAGAGAACCCCACGATAAGCCTGGAACTGGGCAAGCCCGAACTGCAGTTGATTATCGACAAGGAAAAGGCCCAGGACCTCGGCGCCGAGGTACGGCAGGTCGCCGAGGAATTCGACAGGCAGTACCGGGGCAGCACCGCCAGTACCTATCGCAGGGGGCATCTGGAATACGACATCAGACTGCGTCTGTCGCAGGATTTCAGGCAGGATACCGAAGACATACTCGACACGGTCATCACCCTTCCCGGCGGCCGTCAGGTGGTGCTGGCTGCTATTGCAAGGCTCGAGCGCGAGCGGGGCCCGGTAACCATCGAGAGGAAAAACCGGCAGCGGGTCGTAAAGGTTGAAGCGCGTGCGCTGGGTCGCTCGATAGGCGATGTGATAGCCGACGCAGAAAAGAAAATTGCGGAACTGAGGTCAAAGGGCGAAATACCGCTCGACGCCGACATAGAACAGGCCGGGACGGTTGAGGAACAGGAAGAATCCTTCGCCGACCTCGGGCTGCTCCTTGGTATGGGAATCATCCTGGTCTTTATGGTGATGGCCGCGCAGTTCGAATCGCTCAAATTGCCTTTCGTCGTGATGTTCTCCATTCCGTTCGGATTCTCCGGCGTGATAGTCTTTCTCGCATTGACCGGCACCACGCTGAACCTGATGTCGTTTATCGGCGCGATTTTGCTGGTCGGCATTGTGGTCAACAACGCCATCGTGCTCATCGACTACACCAACATCCTCCGGGCCAGGGGCTACAGTGTGATGGATGCGGTCAGGACCGCCGGTTCGCAGCGCCTCAGGCCGGTGCTGATGACCGCCTTTACGACCATGTTTGGAATGCTTCCGCTGGCGCTGGCGCCGGGCGAAGGCTCGGAGACCTGGCAGCCCATCGGCATCACCGTCATCGGCGGATTGTTTGTCTCGACGTTTGTTACCCTGCTGCTGGTGCCCACGATGTACAGTATATGGGAGCGCGGGGCCGAACGCCGGAAAGAGAAGAGAGGTGCAATGTGAAACTCCTGATGGCAATATACAACGTGGCGATTGACGAGGAAGTGATGGAAACGATGAAGGAAATCGGCGTCGAGTGCTACACCAAATGGCCCCGCGTCCACGGCCGCGGCAAAAAAACCGGCCCCCGCCTGGACAGCCATATCTGGCCCGGGGCGAACGCCGTGACAATGTTTGTGCTCAAAGACGACGTCGCCGCAAGGGCGATGGACGCGATGCGCACACTCCGCGGAAAAATAGGCCACGAAGGCGTCAAGGCCTTTCTCCTCCCCGTAGAAGACCAAACCACGTAAAGAAATTTGTTTGGCTAAAGATTCAAATCCCGTCTGTCGATTCATCAGACATAAGACAAGACACACACACGACCCTTGTGAAGCATGGATGCTTCTTATTCGAACAACGGATTGTTCATCACGCCAATAAGTTAATCCTCCTTTGACATCAACCTTTCGCTCAATGAACGTCGAGACAGGGATGGTCTCGCGGGGCGAGAGATACTTTCAAGGAGGAAAGTAATGTCAGTCAACCCAATTACTTCTTTTGATTCCTCCAGCCTCTATGCTCTTATGTCCGACAGAATAGCGCCGACGGGTTCATTTCACGGGACTGAACACCTCGAGCAGAGCCAGCGCATTTACGATGCCGCCGCACCGGCCGTTCATGGCGACCTGGTCGATGCGCTGTCGCGCGACGGCAACTACCGGCTGCGCGTGTCTCTCTTCGAAGTGGACCTCCAGGTTCAGCGTTCGCTTCAACGCGCTAACGGGCAGGTTCTGACTGAGCGGGCGGAGTTGGCCTTCGCGTACTTCGAGGCGAATTTCGGCAGCGCGGTTGAGGGGCTGGAGAATGAGGTACCTTTCACGGGCGACTTCACGCCGGAAGCGACGGCCGGGAGGATACGCGACTTCGCGCTCAGTATGTTCGGCACCGGCGTGGGTAACCACACGACCGAAGACACGCCCGAATCGCGCCGGGAATACACCGACTACATCCTTCCCGCGATTCAAAAGGGCTTCGACGAAGCGCGCGCGATACTCGGCGCACTTACACCCGAGGTTGAGAACGGAATAAGCCGCACCTGGACGCAGATTCAGGAAGGCCTTGACCAGTTTGCAGACGAGGCCGTGACGGCCTGAGGGTTGCCGCTGTTGCACCTTGATTGCTTACCATTGACCCTGTCTTACTTTTGTCTTGAGCACTCCCTGCTTTCCTGATAGACTCTCTTCCCTGTTTGATATTCCCGAAACGCTGTTTCTGAAGGATGGAGGAATCCGTGCGCGTCGGAATGTATTACAACAATGATGATGTCCGTGTGGAGGAAACGCCCGCGCCGAAAATCGGTCCCGGCGAGGCGCTTGTGAAGGTTATGGCAAGCGGCATCTGCGGCAGCGATGTTATGGAGTGGTATCGTGCCCAGAAGGCGCCCCTGGTCCTCGGCCACGAAATCGCCGGAGAGGTGGTCGAAGTGGGCGACGGAGTAACCACCTGCAAGGTCGGCGACCGCATTTCCGCTTCCCATCACGTGCCGTGCAACGTGTGCCACTTCTGTGTGAGCGGCCACGCAACCGTCTGCGATACGCTCAGGACCACGGACTTCGACCCCGGCGGCTTCGCCGAATATCTCAGGATGCCGGCGATAAACGTGGACCGCGGCGTCTATCATCTGCCCGACGAGGTTTCATACGAAGAAGGGACATTCACCGAGCCGCTGGCCTGTGTCCTGCGCGGCCAGAGGCTGGCCTGGCTGAAACCCGGCCAGAGCGTGCTCGTCGTCGGCAGCGGCATCTCCGGCACGCTGCACATCGCCGCGGCAAGGGCGATGGGCGCCGGACGAATCTTCGCGACGGACGTCTCCGAATACCGGCTCAACGGCGCGGAGAAGTTCGGCGCGGACAGGGCGATACCCGCCGGGGAGTATTCGCCGGAGATGTTGAGGGAACTCAACGACGGTCTGCTCGCCGACAAGGTGTTCATCTGTTCCGGCGCGGATTCCGCCATCGACCAGGCCCTGCGTTCCGTGGAGCGCGGGGGGACGGTTCTCTTCTTCGCGGCGGCCCGCAAGGATTCCGGCATCGCCCTGGGCATAAACGAAATATTCTGGCGCAACGAAATCACGCTTACATCGTCCTACGCCGGCAATCGCGCCGACCATCTGCAGGCGCTCGAACTGATTCGCGCCCGTCAGATACCGGTAAAGCAGATGATAACGCACAGGCTTCCGCTCGATGAAATCGGCCTCGGCTTCAAACTCGTCGCGCAGGCCGACAAGTCGATAAAAGTCATCATTGAACCGCATCGTTCCTGATATTTTGAGGAGCATTGTTATGGATTGGGGTATGCAAAATCGAATTTCGAGAATCATCAAGCCCGATACGGGGCATGCCGTGATGCTCGCGGTGGACCACGGCTACTTTCTCGGGCCGACGTCGGGACTGGAGGATATGCGCCGGACCATACTGCCGCTGGCGAAATACGCCGACTGCCTGATGCTCACGCGCGGCGCGCTGCGATACTCAATCGACCCCGGTGTCAATGTGCCGATTATGCTGCGCGTCTCCGGCGGCGCGAGCATACTGAAAGAACTGTCCAACGAAGGGATTTTTACGACGATGGAAGATGCCGTGCGGCTGAACGTGTGCGGGGTGGCGGTCTCCATCTTCGTCGGTTCGGAGAACGAAAAGCAGACGCTCCTGAACCTGACGCACATGGTTAACGAAGGCGAGAAATACGGCATCCCCGCTCTCGCGGTCACCGCCGTCGGCAAGGAGATGGCGCGCGACGAGCGGTATCTCTCGCTCGCGTCGCGCATCGCGGCGGAACTCGGCGCACGGATAGTGAAGACGTACTACTGCGAGGGTTTTGACAAACTCATCAGCAAGGTGCCCGTGCCCGTCGTCATTGCGGGCGGCAAGAAACTCGGCGAGAAGGACGCGCTGGAACTGACGTACAAGGCAATCAACGACGGCGCGGTCGGCGTCGATATGGGCCGCAACATCTTCCAGTCGGAGGCGCCC
>JBDRIB010000272.1:0-3258 GCA_043816375.1 Planctomycetota bacterium
ATGCCGGACGTGCCGATAGTATGGGGCGGCTGGCATGCGACGCTCTTTCCCGAGCAGACCGCCGCGCACCCGCTCGTCGATGTCGTCGTGCGCGGCCAGGGCGAGATAACATTCAGCGAACTCGTTGACTCATTCGACAGGCGGCGGCCGATACATCGCGTAGAAGGAATAAGTTTCCGGTCCAACGGTTCCGTGCAGCATAACCCCGACCGCCCCGTCGCGGACATCGGCGATTTTCCTCCGATGCCGTACGACCTCATCGACATCGACCGCTACCTCGCCCCGTCGGGAGCGGCTGCGCACGGCGACCGCAGATTCATCTATTTCAGTTCCAGCGTCGGCTGCAGGCACCGGTGCAAATTCTGCGTCATCTCGCTGGTCTTCAAGAGAAAATGGATCGCGCTCGATGCCGAAAGAGTCGTCGACGAACTGGAATCGCTGGTAAAAAAACACGACATCCGCAGCATCTACTTCGCCGATTCGGAGTTCTTCATAGACCTCGGCCGCGTGCACGACATCTGCCGGGGTATCGTCGAGCGCGGCCTGAATGTCTCGTGGCAGGCCCTGCTTCGCGCGGAGAAACTGCCTAAATGCGATGAAGAGACCTTGCAACTGCTCAGGAAAAGCGGCTGCGACACGCTCGTCATCGGCGTCGAGACCGGCTCCGAGCACGTTTCAAAAATCATCTGCAAGGATAACAAGGTCGAGCACGCGCTCAAGACCGCGCGGATTCTAAAGCGGCTGGGCATCACCGGGCACTATGCGTTTGTCTTCGGCTTCCCCGGCGAGCGGGCGCAAGACGTGAAAAAAAGTTTCGAACTAATCGCGCAACTAAAGCAGATTGACCCGAACTGCCTGATACCGATGTACTTCTATCATCCCGACCCTTCGACGGCGCTGTATGAGGAAGCGGTGAAGATGGGGCTGAGGTCGCCGCAGTCGCTGGAGGAATGGGGCAAAGTTGATTACAACATCAAGGAAGCGTGGGCTCCGTGGATAACGCCGCGCTTTACCGACCATGTAAAGCGCGCCGTGGTTTTTCACATACCGGCTGCGCATCCGGCCGATATAGCCCGCGGCACGCTCACACATATGAAATCGAAGATGCAAAAGGGCTGGAAAAAATACTTCTTCAGGCTCCTGCACCTGACGTCGAAGTTCCGCGTGAAGCACGGCTGGTACGGCTTTCCGGTCGAGTGGCGCATTTTCAATATGTTTCATCGCCGGCATTATCGTTGAGGCAAATATGGCAAAGACCGTCGCGATTATCCAGGCCAGGATGGGCAGCGAGAGACTGCCCGGAAAAGTTATGAAACAGGCCGACGGGCGGCCTCTGCTGCAATATCTCCTCACGAGATTGCAAGGCTCGAAACGGCTCGACGAAATCGTCGTTGCAACCTCGAAACTCGCTCACGACGAGGAGATTGCTCTTCTGGCGGAGAGGCTCGGCGTGCCCGCGTTTGCCGGCTCCGAGTCCGACGTCCTCGACAGATACTACCGGGCCGCAAAGAAACATCGCGCCGAAAAGGTCATTCGGATTACCGCCGACTGTCCGCTGCTCTGCCCGGCGACCGTGGATGCGACAATCGACGACCACGACCGGAGCGGCTGCGATTACACGATGAACGACGTGCCCGCGACTGTTCCTCGCGGTTACGACGTGGAAGTGTTCTCGTTCGACGTGCTTGAGAAGTTGAACGCCGTCTCGACGGCCGCTCCCGAAAGAGAACACGTAACGTTTTACATCAGCAGGCATCCGGGCAGTTTCAGCGTGAACGTCTTCAAAGACGAATCATTTGCCGGTTTTCCGGACGCGCGGTTGTGTGTGGACACCATCGAGGATTTCCAGGTTGTGCGCGCCGTCATTGAAGCGGTCCATCCGCGCAGTTCCGCGATGTGTCATACCGACGTACGCGAATTTCTGCTCGAAAATCCGGGGTTATGCAAAATCAACGAATCAGTCATCCAAAAAACCGTGAACTAAAGGGGTCAGACCCCTTTAGTTCACGGTTTGGGTAAGATCATATGGGAAAAGCCGATAGAGCGATTATTTTCCGTGTGGATGCCGGACGGAGCGTCGGTATGGGACACTTTGTCCGTTGCCGGGCATTAGCGAAACTCCTTGTACAGAAAGAACATGCAGAAAAAAGCAAACAAAGGGGTCTGACCCCTTTCCTCTCCGTTTCCAGGGTTGTGTTCGCTATGCGGGGCGGAGATGAGTTTGTTTCGCACATCAGGCGGGATGGGTTTGAGTACGTCGCTGTCGAAGGCGGTGACGCGGAACGCATTCTGCGCGAATTCTCTCCGTCCGCCGCGGTTGTTGACCTTCCGCAGGGCGCGGAGGAATTCCTCGCGGCGATAAAAGAAAATGACGCGCGCACCGTTGTGATAGACGACCTCGGCGGCAGGTCGTTCGGCTGCGACGTATTAGTGAACGGGACGGCGGTTGAGGAGTTTCGACGATACCCCGAAGGCGCGGCGGGGAAAATGCTGCTCGGCCCGAAATATATGATTATGCGCGAAGAGTTCGCCGCCGTTGCGTCAGCCGGGAAACTGGCCACGACGAGAGTCGGGTCGGTCTTCGTCTCTCTGGGCGGGGAGGACCCCGACGGCGTTGTTTACGGGGTCGTTCACTCGCTGGAGAAAATGCAGTTTGCGGGAAAGGTCGTGATAGCGCTCGGCGCGTCATTTCGCGACCCGCGGGGCTTCAAAGAGATGACGAAAGATTTATCGTGTGATTATGAAACGCTTCACAACGTTGACGGACTTGCAGCGGTAATGCGCCATTCGGACGTCGCGATAGTGAGCGGCGGGATGACGCTGTACGAGTTGGCCTGCACGGGTACGCCGGGTCTCGCGATTGCGATGAACGAGCAGCAGTTGAGAGAAGCCGAGGAATTCGCGCGGCGCGGCGCGGTCGTCAATATGGGTATGTGGGACTCGGTTGAAGAGGACGCAATCATCGGTGAGTTGAAGCAACTGATAAACGACAGGGTCCTCCGCGCGAAGATGAGCGAGGCGGGCCCCCGGATTGTTGACGGCAGGGGCGTCTTCCGCGTCGGAGAGGAACTGCTCCCCAAAAACCACCCCAGGGGTGGTTTTGGGGAGGCGTAAGATATTGCCAAACCAGGCTTTGGAGCACAGAAAAACCAACCATGGGTTAGTTTATTGGGGCAGGGGGCGGAATGTTCGAGATGCTTAAAAAGGCGGCGCCCGAACGGATTACGCGGGCCTTTTATCAAAAGAAGTGGCTGCAGT
>JBDRIB010000273.1:0-8500 GCA_043816375.1 Planctomycetota bacterium
TTGCCCGCCCGAGCCGTAAAGGCTCGGTCTTTACGGCCAGGGGGACAGTCCCCCTGCGAGATTCGTAGATTGGTGACTGTCACCGTATGTTAAGGAGGAAAGTTATGTCTAAGAGGATATTCGCAGTCGCTATGCTTGCGGCGTTTCTTGCTGCTTTGCCGCACCATATCGGAGCGCAGGAAGATGAAACGCCCGACGCCGACAAGGCGCTTCAGGCGAAGATTGAGAAACTGATTGAGCAACTCGGCTCGGGAGAATTCGAAGAACGCAAGGCCGCGCAAGAAGCACTCCTCGACGTCGGCGAACCAGCCCGCGAGACGCTGGAGAAGGCGCTGAAAAACCCCGACCCGGAAATCGCCTCCGCAGCGGCAACTATCCTGAAACAATTGGATATGCTCCGCTTCATCTTCGTCTGCAAGGACGAAAAAGGCGCACCGCTCAAAGGCAAAAAAATCACTGTTGAGATAGCTATCCACAAGTATATAGGGTCTTACACCGGCTATGAGCCGGTCCGCACGTTCACCTGGAGCGGCGTAATCGGAGAGAAAGGCGTTATCGCCGTTGAGCCGTTTGAAGGCGAAGCCGTCAATTTTCTTGCCAAGGTCGAGGGGTATGTCCCGATAAAGTCGGAAGCAAGGCTTTTCCAGGGCGGCAGACACCACATCAACCTGAAATTCGCCGGACTCGGCGGCGTCGAGTGTCTTGTCGTTGACCCAGAGAGAAACAACGCGCACGTAACCGGGACGAAAGTCAGTCTGGACTACGAATTTCACGGCAAGACAGATGAAAAGGGCCTCTTTACCATTAAGGATGTCCCCCCCGGCAACTACAGGGTAAGCGCATACAAAGGCGACTGGAAAAGCGAATCGAAGAAACTTGTGACGGTGAAGCCCGGCAAAGTCACAAAAACCACGCTGAAACTGGAAACAGTTGAGCCCGTCCACAGTAATTGCGCAATCAAGTGCACGATTTTGCTCCCAAACGGAAGCCCCCTTGCCAACAGAAACGTAACCATCGAGACCGAAAGCACTGATGACCTGCCGTGCAGTCCCGATTCTTTTGGCGGTTACGAGCGCGACTCTTATCACACTCTCGTCACCTCCGACAAAGGCGCATTGTCACACTGGTCAATTCCCGCCGGCAGAAGAAGGGTCATCATCAAAGTCCCCGGATACAAGGCTATCCGCCTGGAAGAGCACGACTTCAAGGCGGGCGAAACATTGGAGATAAAGAAGCCCATCATTCTGGAAGAAAAAATGCCCTTCGAGGTCGTCGTGAAAGACTCATCCGGCAATCCCGTCTCCGACGCCAAGGTAGTTGTCCACACGACATCGGAAGCGCCGCTGATAGTCGATGGGTGGGACCTGTATGGCCCCCAAGGATACCCCGGCGGAGATGGACCTCCCTCTCCCTACGAGGATATGCCGTTCTTCGACACGAACGCAAAGGGCGTCGCATCGGTCAGCGGGTTTGAAGGAACAGACACAGCGGTAATCGCGGTCAAGCGCGGTTACCTGGTGGGGAAATCCAGAATCGTCAAACTGCAAAAGGGAGCGAAGACGAGGTTAGAGTTCACCCTCGTTAAGACTGCATCGGTTGACGTGACAATCATCGACGCGAAAACCAGAAAGGCCATCCCGGAAGCGTGGGCGTACGCGCTGGACAGTCACAATTTTTTCGATGACGCCGATTTCATCAAGATAAGGGGTCTCGAAAGGAGTCGCGGCTCCAACGCCGGAATACAGATCAAACCGGGAAGGAGCCACGTCGGCGCATATGCGGAAGGCTATCAGCGTGGCCGCGTTATGGTGAACCTGAAAGAAGGACAGAAGGCCGCAGTGACCATTGCCCTCGAGAGAGCCGAAACAAGGATAGGAACCTTGACGGGGACAATCAAGCCGGGAAAGACTACCCCTCTTTCGAAAATAAATTACCTCCTGATTTACCCGCTTGAGCGCCGCTACGCATTGCCCCGTAAATGGTACTATATGGAAGCAATGGTTCTTCGCGTAAAACCGGACGGAACATTCAAGGCGACAGGACTGCCCGAAGGAATGTGGGGAATCATCGTCAGGGGAGAGGGCGAATGCATACTGGGCAGGAGATTCGCGAAAGTAAGCAAAGACAAGACAACGGAAATTTCGCTCCAACTCGCCCCCCTCGGCGCAATGAACATCACGCTGCTCGGACAGGACGGCAAGCCCGTCGCGAACGTTGACCTGGCGGTCACGAAACGCGGTGCGACGGATGGGGTCTTCGACAGAAACGTGCCGGGCCTGTTCTACTACTACTTCGAAGATAGATATGAACTGCCGCAACTCACGACAGACAGCGACGGCAGGTGCCGTCTGAAGAACCTCGCGGCGGGCGCCTATGTGATAGAGCAAGCCCTGTTTCCCGGGGAACCGAACATTATCGGGCAGGCCTGGAACGCAGTAGTCGAGCCGGGCAAGACGACGGAGGCCAAACTACAGTTCGCAAAGACCACAAGAATCGAGGGACGAATCGTCTCGCCGCGCAACGAGCCGTACAATGTGATATTAATCCCCAGGAAATTTGAAGGCCCGGAATTGCTCTACGGTGTTACAGCAGAGCTACAAGGCGTACGGCCCGGCGGGAAATTCACGCTCTACCGCGTGCCGCCTGGAAAATATCACCTCATTGCTGCTCTTGATTCGTTTGTCTCATTCCCGTCCTTTTCAGTCCCGGTTGAGGTGAAGGAGGGAGTCCCGCTAAGAGACGTCGAACTCAAGCTGCCCGGAGATTCGCAGAAGTTCTCCGGCAAAATATCCCTCCGCGGCCCTTGCGACCACGGCATTGACGTTCTGCTTCTGGTTGGCAACCGCGTTCTTGGAGTGGAGGTGCGACCAGACGGCACTTTCGAAGGGTCCGCCACGCCGGGCAAATACAAAGCATACTGCATGGATTACCACATGGGCATCCCCCTTGTGAAGCCCGGCTTCAAACCCGTTGAAATCGTTATTGAGAAGGGAAAGGATTTGACGGGCATACGAGTGCCGTAACCGGCAGACGGGAAAGATTATGAACTAAAATCGGGCGGCGGAGCCTCGCCTTCCCGCTGCGGGGGGGAAGGTCCCTGCGGGCCGGGCGGATAAGGCTGTTGCTGCGGGTAAGCCTGCGGCTGATACGACGGCTGCTGCCAGGGAACGGGCCGGTACGGGCGGGGCCTTCCTTTCGCCACAATTACTATTCCCACGACTATCATACTAACGCCCCCTATTATTCCCAACACGCGTATCGGCATACCGGGCAATTTGTTTTCCTCTACCATAATCAGGTCGTCAGGGTTTACTTCTGGAAATGTCTTACGAAATTCGCTCCTCATTTCCGAATCAAACCCAACACTATCGGAAACCGCACCCGTCACCACTATCCGCTCCTCTAAATCGGGTATATCGTCAAGTTCGGCATATCTTTCCGTTTTCACGAGCACCTTGAAGGTATGCAACTCGGGCATTTCACTGTCCGGTATCGCCTCGACTGAACCGTATTGTCCGGCGAGTGCATCAAGACGGTCAAATACTTCATTGTCTTCCGAAAACAGCGGGTGACAGAAATATGTAATCGATCCGCTTCCAGCGACGCGCTCCTCATAGACACCGCCGTAAACCGCCCAGCCGCCGGTGACGCGCACGTATTCCCCTTCCGGAAATTCCCCCTTCTCGAGTTGCTCGATAGTCACGTCCACCGGTCCCCTGGCGTGGATTTGAACAAGGCTGATTATGGAGTAGACAATCAGTACCAGGCCGCCAAGTATGGGGAGATATTTCATATCCGGTCTTATTGCTTTTTGATTGGATAAAGAACACTTGGAAAGGTGACAGTCACCTTTCGCGTTTTCATTATCCATTCAATTTTCAATAATACAGATTGTGAACGCTGTCCCTGTTATTTTATCGTGAAGGTCAGGTGCGCGGCGGTCATATTGTCTCTGTCGTCGTAGGCGCGCACGACTATCGTGTGCTCGCCGGGCGCGGCGTCTTCGAGGATTATCTTCAACTCCTCGGTCTGGTTGTCGAAGATGCCGTCCTCGCAGGTGCCCGCCTTCCATTCCATCCCGTCCAGCGAATACTCGACTCGCCTGATGTCGCTGATTTCGTCACTGAGGGAGCCTGTTACGGTCGAGATGCCTTTCTTCACGCTCTGCGCCGAGAGTTCGCCGATTGCGGGGCCGTCGTGGTCGATGGTGAAGACGTCGGAGATGAGTTCGCGCGTCAAGTGGTCGCCCTCCGGGTTGGAAGGCTTGTCGGATGCGATGACTTTCACGCGGTACTTCCCGGACGGCAAAAGGTCCGGATTGAGCGGGAAGGCCGGCCCGGGAACCGGGTCGTCGTGGTTCGCCTTTTTCCAGCGCGTCTCTTTTTCTCCCTTGTAGAAGACGTCGAATTCCAGCGCGTCTCCGTTGGGGTCGGCGGCCTGCCACATTACGGGCAGCCCGGGCTTCTTCTCATCGTTCGACATTCGCATATCGGAATAGTCCGAGTCGAGGCCTTCGCTCGTCGGCTTGCCGACGATGATGCCGGTGATTACGGGCCGGATGTTGCGCGTCACATAACTCAAATCGACGTTCTTGAGCGACGCCTCCGGATGCGCCCAGGTGACGCGGAACTGGATGAAACGGGCGTGCGGAGATTTTATCGCCGACGACGATTCCTTTATTTCCTCGGACCAGTCCGACCAGGTGGAATCGGGCTTTTCGGTATCGCCGCTGCGGGTCTGGAATATCAGTTCTCCGTCGCTTTCCCATTTCAGGGTGCCCCACCGCTGGACGGTAGTGCCGGCGTCCAGGACATCCGAGGTGAAGACGCCCTCCTGAACGGGCCTGTCATCAACGCGATAGATAACGCCCGGGTCGGTGGTGCCGATGACGCTGAGGCGGCCCTTGTTCAGTTCGAAAGTGTGCGCCTGTTTTTCTTCGATTTTGAAGTAGGACTGTTCGCGCTTCCCGGTGTCGTACTTGTATATCCTGTTTTCACCGGCGGCCGCGATGTAAAGGTCGTCGCCGGCAATGCGTATCTGCGTGACGGGATTGCGTGAATTGTACAGTCCCTCGACGTCGCCGCGGTCGTCCACGCGGAAGACTATTCCGCCTTCGTAGCCCATCAGAAAAGCCTCGATGGGCATCTCGCCCTCGGCGCGGTATGATTCGCCGAATTCATCCGAGTAGTCGTAACTTGCGCCTCCCCCGCCTATCTTGTTCACGCCGACATAGAGAACGCCGTCCTGAAAGTCCATCGACCGCACGTCGGTCATCGGGAAGTCATAGACGACCTTCGCGGCGGGTTTTTCCTTTTTCAGTTCGGTCGCGGTGATTTTCATCAGAATTGCGCCGGGTGACGTGCCGAAGTACAGGTCGCCCGTGTTGTCGAACGCCATCGACACGATGTTGTCTTCGTCGGAGTCGTAGACGACCTTTTTGGCGCCGTCCGCGCCTATGTGGTAGATTCTTCCCGCGGGGCCGGTGGCGACGTACATCCCGCCGTTCCCGTCGAATACAATCTGCCAGATGTAGAACTCCGGCAGGTTTGCGAACTCTTCCGCCTTTCCTTCCGGCGTGACCCTGACGATGCGGCCCGAGGGCAGGAAGGCGGCGTAGAGGTTGTCGTCGCCGTCGCAGGCCATCGTGCTGACGACCATATCGGCGAGGTATTTATCGCCGATGTCTATGATGACGAGTTTCCCCTCTTCGAGTTTGTATATTTCGGCCTTGAGTCCGGTGCCGAAGTACGGCGTGCCCTTGGTGTCCATAGCGGAGCACCAGAGGCTGAGCGCCTTGCTTTCAACCTTTTCCATCTTGAAATTGAGGCGCAGTTCGCCCTTTGACGTGGTGTAGAGGTTCTTCATATCGCCTTTGAGCAGTTCCGGGCCTTCGACGCGCCGGGTCCTGCCGGACACGGCATATACGGACGTCGCGGCGGCGAAGAGGAACATCGCAAGAACCAGAACGGTGGTAAGGTGTCGGGAAGTCATTTCTGCTTCTCCTTTCTGTCTATTTTGATTACGATTCGATGGTAGCCGTCGGCAATCCATTCGGTTTCTTTTTCTGCGAGCGTTATTTTTTTCGTGCCGGTGCTTATCTCTCCGGGCACGGTCCTCCGCAGTTCTTCGATAATCGAGGGGGGGAGTTTTTCGTAATATTTCCCCTTGTATCGTATGCGGGTCGCGGGCACCGGCGTGGTTACGAAGATGCCGTTCTTTCGCGTCGCGTCGTTGAGCATGGTGATAATGTCTTCGACGCTGCCGAACCGCTGGTATTCGTAATAGTCTCCTGCGTACGTGCCGCCGCTGACAGTCAGAACGATATGGTCGCCTTCGATTTTTTCCGGCAGTTTCACCTTTATCTGCTCAGTCCACTCGTCTTTGCGCCAGGTTTTCAGTTTGAGGTTCAGCGTTATCTCTTCGCCGGGTTTTGCGCGCTCCCTGTCGGGCTTCACCTCGATAATGTCGGCGGCCTTCAATTCGGATGAATAGTCGAGCGTAACCTCCACGCTTTCGAGTTCAACCGGTTTGAAGGGATTGCTCATTATTGCGCTGATAAGGCTCATCGGAGAATCCCAGTAATAATACCGCGCCACCGAGCCCTGGCCGGAATACGCGTCGCGAAGGACGATTTCGTCGTAGCCCTTGAATTTTATTCTGGTGGTGGCCCAGACCGCGAACTCGCTTCTCGTGAGGGCGTCATCGGATATCACGCTCATAAACGCATAGTCCAGCAGCAAGGGCAAATAATACTCGTCGTCAATCACCTCCACCTTGAAGACCTTGTAATCCGCCTTGCCGGCCTCGCGCGTTTTCTTCGACGCTACTTTGAAGACCGCCGGCACCCAGCGCACCCTGTCGCGCTTGTCGGTGAACTCCCCTGATATGCCGGACATTCTGTCCTTCGTAATGTAGCCGACTTCGTTGGCCGCGCTGGCGAGTTTGCTCGACAGAGTCAGGGTAGTCATAACGGTATTTACGTAGCCCATGCTGACGGGGAGCAGGCATTCGCCCATTCCTTCCATATCGTGACCGAAGGCGATGAATTTGTCGCCGTCAACGTATGTCAGCGTTCCGTAGGCAAAGACCCCCATATCGCCTCTCATCAGGTTTATGCCGATTGCGGAGCCCGGCTTCGGCACCACCTTGAGTTTCGAGAGGTCATTCTCGCCGGCGCCTCCTCCTGCCTGCATCGCAACTATATTGCGCGAGGCGAGGTCCTTTGAAATGATGTCGAATGCCTTCCTGTTAAAGCCCGACAGGCTCAGAGGCATCGACAGGGGTTTCATCCGGGCGCGGTATTTTGCCGCGGGGTCGCTCCCCTCGAGCGTCTCGTTTTCCGCGCCGGAATTCCGGAGCCCGCCGTTGCGGACCTGGGGCTTCTCCACGGGCGTGTTCATATCATCAATCATCTGCTCGATGGGAGTAACACCGGCAATCGGCTCGGTAAGAAGGCTCCACGTCATCGCCACTGCCCCCGCCAGACGGAACTTGCCGTCGGCACCTTTCAGGTACACCGGGCTGCCGCTCATACCGCCGGCGACGCGGCCTCTCTTCAGAATCAGGTCATACTCGTCAATGCGGCCGTCAAGATTGTTGTCCTGTTTCTCGACATCGGTGCACCTGGCCAGAAAGATATGACGCTTCGGCCCGTGGTAGTTCCAGAGGACGGTAATTACCTCGATGTTGAACTTGACCGGCTCCGTACCCTTGAAAACGGTCAGGCCGTAGCCTTTCATACCGGGCTTCACGTCGGAGAGTTTCATAATCTGCGGGGCCTCGGCGCGCGCCTCGACAAGGAACCCGCACAGAAAAAAAACGGCCAGCAAGGCCGCGAGAAGTTTCCCGGTGTTGTTCACAACAATCCTCCTTAAGCCGAAATGAGTAGAGCGCAATTTGCGACCGCAACACTGGTGACTGTCACTAATTACGGAATCGAGTCCGACCTGGTCGGGGGAGATTCGTAGATTAGTGACTGTCACCAATTACCCCGGATAAGGGTCTGACCCGTTGCCGTTCGTAGATGGTGACTGTCATCCTTTTGCAATGCGAAAACCGGCCGTAGATTAGAACCGTTTCTCAAATGAGCAAATTGCACACGAACCGGAAGGCGTATTCACCCCGCCAGACATCCAGTTATCCAGAATGGTGGGCAGGGGAGGATTCGAACCTCCGAAGGCGTCGCCAGCAGATTTACAGTCTGCCCCCTTTGGCCACTCGGGAACCTGCCCGTGCGAGACCCAAGGAGCGCGAATCCGCTCCTTGCGGCAGGAACTCTACACCATAGCCCGCCACCGGTCAAGGTGGCGGTCCCGGCTGCGGTCCCGGCTGCAGGCTGCCGAAGGGGTCGGGGGAAGGGAAAAGGCTCGGCGGTCGCTATCACGCGCGATCGGCCGGAAAATGCAGTTGACATGGCAATCCCTTGCGGTAGAATCACTTGGATAGTCCACCCCAGGAGAACCGTATGAGAGACTCCCATCGCGAACCCGAAGAGGTTTCC
>JBDRIB010000274.1:0-12334 GCA_043816375.1 Planctomycetota bacterium
AAGAAGGGCCTCGTCATCGTGTTCACGGGCGAGGGAAAAGGCAAGACAACCGCCGCGCTGGGTATGGCGCTGCGTGCGGCCGGACACGGAATGCGCACGCTCGTCCTGCAGTTCATAAAAGGCTCGTGGCGCTCCGGAGAGATTGAGGCCGCGAAACACCTTTCACCGTACCTGCAAATTGAAATTGCCGGCGAAGGCTTTGTGGACCCGGCCGCAAAAACGCCTCGCCCCGAAGATATTGAACTCGCCGAGAAAGGACTCGAACGCTGCCGCGAGGCCGCCGCGAGCGGAAAATACGACACAATCGTCCTCGATGAAATCAACTACGTACTGAAATACGGCTTTCTGAAGGTCGGGGATGTACTGAAAGTAATCCGCGAAAAGCCGGACAAGATGCACCTGGTGCTGACGGGCCGCGACGCCCCGAAGGAAATAATCGACGCCGCAGATATGGTCACCGAAATGCGCGACGTGAAGCACCCGTTCCAGAGCGGCGGCGAGGCAAGAAAGGGCATCGAATACTAGGCGCACGGGAAACCGTGTGCGTTTCCGTTACGGACGGTGACAGTCACTAATCTACGAATCTCACTCGCCGGGCTCGTTCGATTCCGTAATTAGTGACAGTCACCGAAGACGAGACCAACCGAATATGAAATTTCTTCAAGGCAATATCGCCTGCGTCGAAGGCGCGCTCAAGGCGGGCTGCGATTTTTACGCCGGCTATCCCATCACGCCGAGCAGCGAGATAATGAACGCGATGGCGCGGCGTATGCCCGCCCGGGGCGGGACCTTTGTCCAGATGGAGGACGAGATAGCGTCCATCGCCGCCGTCATCGGCGCTTCCTGGACGGGCGCGAAGGCGATGACCGCGACAAGCGGCCCGGGATTGACGCTGATGCTGGAGAACATCGGCTATGCATACGCAACGGAGACGCCGTGCGTCATTGTGGACGTGCAGCGCTGCGGCCCGAGCACCGGCCAGGCCACGCGACCCGGCCAGGGCGACGTGATGCAGCCGCGGTTCGGCGCGTCCGGCGACTACGAGGCCATCGCGCTCGCGCCGTGGAGCGTGCAGGAGATGTTTGAGATGACGGCGCGCGCGTTCGCGCTCGCGCAGGAATACCGCCGCCCCGTGTTCGTCCTCACCGATGAACTAATCGCGCATCTCCGCGAGATGGTTAATCTGGACGTGCCAATCGAGCCTGTTGACCCGATTGCGGTCTCAGACCGTCCGCCGTTCGGAGATGAGAAAACGTGCGAGCCGACGCCGATGCCCCGCTTCGGCACGGGACGCAAACTGCTCGTGACCGGCTCGACGCACGACGAGTGGGGCTACCGTCGCACGACGGACTCCGCGGTGCAGGCGCGCCTGGTGGAGCGAATCACAGGGAAAGTCGTGCGCGACCGGGCGAAACTCGCCGAAGTGGAGCAATACAACACGGACGACGCGGAAGTCGTGCTCGTCAGTTTCGGTTGTTCCGCGCGCTCGTCGCACGCGGCGATGCGGCTGGCGCGAGAGGAAGGCCGGAAAGTCGGCCTGCTGAGGCTGAAGACGCTGTGGCCTTTCGCGCAGGAAAAAATCCGGGAAATCAGCGGAAGCGCAAAGAAACTCGTCGTGGTCGAGATGAACCGCGGGATGATGCGCCGCGAGGTCGAGCGTTTTTCATCCGCCGAGGTGATTGGCTGCCACAAAACCGCGGGTGAACCGATAAGGCCCATGGAAATCCTCGAGGTTATCAAAGATGCCTGTGCCTGATATCAGGAAGTACATTCGACCGGAGGTTATGCCGACGCCGTTCTGCCCGGGATGCGGGCACGGCATACTTATGCACTGCATACTCATCGCAATCGATGAGTTGAATCTGGATTTTGACAGGATGGTTTTCGTCTCCGGCATCGGCTGCGCGGCGTGGATACCCAGTCCGCATTTCGCGGCGGACACGCTTCACACGACGCACGGCAGGCCCGTGGCGTACGCGACGGGGGTGAAACTTTACAGGCCGGAACTGGATGTCGTGGTAATCAGCGGCGACGGAGACCTGGTTTCAATCGGCGGCAACCACCTCATCCACGCGGCACGAAGAAACATCGGGCTGACGGTTATAATGGCCAACAACAAAGTGTACGGGATGACCGGCGGGCAACTGGCCAGCACCACGCCGCACGGCTGCATAACGTCAACCACGCCCGGCGGCAATCCGGAACGCGATTTCGACACCTGCAGGCTGATGCTCGCGGCGGGAGCCGAATACGTCGCGCGCCAGACGGTCGCCGCGCCGAAGGATTTGATTGCGGTCATCAAGGGGGCGCTCGAGTTCGAGCGATTCTCTTTTACGGAAGTGATGACCAACTGCCCGACGCACTTCGGCCGGATGAACGACGTGCCCGCGCCGGCCGATATGATAGAGGCGCTGAAAAATTCGGCCGTAAAGGGCGGCAGAGAAGAGTTGCTCACAAGGCCGCTGCCGGAGGGGAAGTTCTACGTGGGGAGATTTACCTGAGAGGAAAGTAGAACGGTGACTGTCACTAATTACGGAATCGAGCGAGCGACGCGAGCGAGATTCGTAGATTAGTGACTGTCACCGTTCTGTTGCCTGTTGCCCGTTGCCTGCTTCTTAATGTGCGCCCTTGCTGAAGAGGACGGCGGGTACGGTCTTGAGGAGAATCTTTACGTCCAGGCCGAAAGACCAGTTGTCGATGTATTGAAGGTCAAGTTTCATCCAGTCGTCGAAGTCGGTTATCTTTGAGCGGCCTCCGGTCTGCCAGAGGCAGGTCAGGCCGGGTTTCATACTGAGCCTGCGACGCTGCCATCGCTCAAACCGCTCGACCTCGTAGGTCGGCAGCGGCCTGGGTCCGACGATGCTCATATGTCCCGCGAAAACGTTAATGAGTTGCGGCAGTTCATCGATGCTCCATTTGCGCATAAAGCGTCCCATCCGGGTGATGCGCGGGTCTTTCTTGATTTTGAACACCGGGCCGGTCATCACGTTCCGGTCCTTCAGTTGTTCCTGCATCTTTTCGGCGCCGGTGACCATCGAGCGGAATTTATAGAGCGTAAAGACGCGTCCGTTCAGCCCCACCCGTTTCTGCCTGAAGAATACCGGCCCCTTGCTTGTCAACTTGACCAGTATCGCGACGGGTATCAATACTATGGAGCCGGCCAGGAGTACGGCACTGCTGATCGCAAGGTCAAAGATGCGCTTGGCAAACGTGGCCGCGATGTTTTGCGGAGCCGAGGAGAACGTGAGCAGAGGGATGTTGCCGATTTTGTCGAGTTCCACCTTGGATATCGCCGTGTCGAGGAAGTCCGCGATAAGATGGAAGGTTATGCCGACCTCTTCGCATTTCTCAATCGCCTTCTCGAGATACCCGGCCTCGCCAAGGGAGATGGCGAAGACAACCTCGTCCACAATATACCTGTCCATAATATCCGCGATGTCCTCGATGTCGCCGACGATGCGCTCGGCGGGAAGCAGGGTTTCTTCCGACGCGGTTTTCGCCTTTCCTCCGGCGGGCAGGGGCGCCTGCTCTCCCAGTTTTACAAATCCGACGACATGCAACCCCCAGTGCTTGTGAAACCCTACGACATTTTCCAGCCGCTGCGCCTTCTCGCCCGTTCCGACGATAAGGATACGCCTTATGTTCCTTGCCTGCCGGCGCAGATGGCCCAGCCAGAACTTAATCAGCAACTTCTCGCTGAGCAGAAAAACGAAACAGATAATGCTGTATGCCAGCACCATATAATGCAGAGCGATGTGCTTCCTCTGTTGCTCGGTTAAAATCCCCGCGGCGGGCGAACCAATAAAGGTCACGATGGCCGTGAGGAAAACCATCGACATCGCGGCCGCCTGAATCATCGCAAAGAATAACTCAAAAGCCGATTTCAGGCGCAGCGATTCGTAGACTCTGGTGACGAAGAGGAAAAACAGGGTTACGGCGAGACAGATTATGACAAAGACGGTGAAAATAATCCTGAATTCCCTGGTAGAGACCACACTTCCGGCCGGGTCATGGGCCGCCAGGTAAAACAGGTAGACCAGAAGCAGGGCGACCCCGCAGACAAAGAGGTCCACAAAAATGGCTGCAAAGCGATACAGAAGCGATTTCTGCTTAAGCATCTTTTAGTTGCCTATCTGACTGAAAAACCGGTGAGATTCGATGTTCACTTCCAATTGGAGTGACGGGTATCAGGCGTATGTTCCAAGTATCCAGACACGGCAGGAAAGACAGTCGGCCGGCGCTCCCCGCCGGCGCAAACGGCATTATACCACCGAAGTTGCGCAGGGTCAAGAAGCGCTGCCGCGCCTTCCCCATCCGTCACTTGCTTGTGCGGCGTGTTACCTCTTCTTTCGTTACGTAAATATTGACGAACTGCTTTCCGCGTATTTGCCGCAGGCCCACCCATATCGCTCCGGGCAGCGATTCGGGCCTGAAAGGCAGATGTATCTCCGCCCGGTGCTCTTTTCCGGCCTCCAGTCCCGCGATGCTCAACTGCCGGTCGCAGGCGTCCCGGCCCACTTTCAGGTAAAGGTTGGCGGAAATCCGCTTTGTGTCCTTGTTTGTTACCTTCAGGCCGAGGACCACTTCCCCCCTTTCATCCACCGATATCGATGTCACCTCAAGCGAAAGCAGGTCCGGAACCTGCTGCACGGTCAACTTTTTCCTTAGTTGATGTGACTCGCCGCCGACTATCAGTTCGGCTACCGCCTCGAACTCTTTCACGCCCAAACCGTCGCTGATACTAGGGGAAAGTTGAAACTGCCCGCCGCTTTCCCACTCTTCACCGGGCTGAAGTTCAAACGGCACGGGACGGTGTTTCGTTACAAGGTGCTCCAGTTCCGGCGGAAATTCCAGCCGCACCAGGCCGGTCAGCGGCTTATCGAAATTATTCTTCAGTCTCAGCGAAATCGTCTGCGGACTTGTCTTCGACGTAACCTGCGGCGTGGCCAGCCGTATCGACTGCCACGTCTGTGCGACACCGACGTCTATATTGTCGATGAACAGCGGTACCGGACCGATGTCTTCAATCACCGTCATCCCCTTTTCCGGCCTCAACCGCCTGCTGTTGCCCAGAACGTCGTATTGCACAATATCGTTGCCCCAGAACACCCTGAACGACTTCCCCGCCTCCGGAGAATGCAGCATCGCGACAAAATGCTTTCCCTTTTTGAACAGGTTCACCGTTACTCCGTCGCGCGAAAAGACCTCGTGGAACGTACTCCGTTCGAGCAGCGAAGCGACGTTCAAAAGCGCCGGTGCTATGGCGTGTACCTCCAGCATCTCATCGGGGTACTCCCTCAGGCTCATCAACGCGCTCCCATCGCCGAGAAGCGGCAGCAGAACGCTCTTAACCCCGTACTTGCGACAGACGACTATTTTTTTGATTAAATCAGCCACCTGCGCCGGAATCTCCCCGGGACCCGAGACGCGCTTCGGCTCCAGGGTAACCCACAGCCTGTCGGTGTCGCGCGCCAATCCCTCCAGAATCTCCGAAAGCGCGGAGGCATCAGTCGACTCGGGCACGCAAAACGCCAGTATCTCCTCGCCGGACGGCGGAGCCGCTCCCTTGCCCGGGGTTATCGGCACAATCATTCGCACGCCGCTCAAGGGACTGACGAGGTGAGAGCGGAGCCCCTGCTTTACACCGGCGAAGAAATCGTTGTCGGCAATACTGCTGTCACCGTCGTCCCCCGGCTGCAGATACCGCAAAAGGTCCGCCCACCGCCCGGTTTTGTTCTTCATGAAGTCATAAAGAGCCTCTTCGGCCCTTTTGTCCGGCTGAGTGAAAAAGGCGTACGCGCTGCCCGTGCTGCCCAGTCCCTCGTCGGCGGCGCGCGGGCCGCTGAGCGGCCTGATTATCCCGGCCACGTTTATCGAACTGCGACGCATACGCGCCAGCATACGCTCAAACAAATCCAACTGCTCCTTGTTCTCCTCGCGCTCACCCCACAGGCTGGTCTTGAGAGGACTGGCGCCGACAAGCCGCACAAAATCCGCCGCCGCCGCGTACGGCGTAGCAAAGAAATCAAATGTCACTCCGTAACGCCCCCGCTCGTTCAGCGGTATCGGCCGTACCGCGCGCGCAAACGTCACCGTGCGCTCGGCCACCTGCCGCGCTCCCACAGGAAGCATCGGCCCGCTCGTCCCGTCGGCAAAAAACAGGCGATACGTCAGCCTGAATACGCCTTTGGCCGTAATGTTCTTCAGGAGAACGGAACTTTTGCTAACCTGCTCGGGCCCCCCGCTTACCTTGAAACATCCGACTATATCCGGAATTATTTCCGACGCGCCGCCGGAGATACTCTCGATGGTCAGCCGTTCCTCGTAGTCGCCCGCCGGCAGCCCCGCTATCTCCTTCCTCAATACCACCTCTTCGTCGGGAAAAAACAGCCCCGACGTCCTGTCAAACCCGACTATTATCTGCGGCTCCTGCACCAGCACGATGTCGTCGAAATCCGCCGTCGCCTCAACGGACTCGCCCTCAACCGAAACGCGTATCTTCGCGTACTTCGCGTCGTGCGGCACACGGCTGAACAGCAATTTCACTCTGCGCCACTCGCCTGCAGTGTCCTTATCAATCTCGGTCGTCCTGAATATCGCCGGGCTGCCGTCGGCATGGAGGCATATCGCATCCGGCCTGGCGTCCTTAAACCACAGCACCGAAATCCACGCCTTCACCGGACGGTGAATCCCCGACAAATCGCCCGTGCGCAGCATCCCGCTCAAACAATAGGAATGGCGCTGCGATATCGGGATAAAACGGCGGGTCTGAAAGGACACCTTCCCCTTGTGCAGATTCAGCCGCAGATAGCGGTTCTCCGGCAGGGAGAAAAACACCCTGCTCCTGAGCAGCGCAACGCGCAACCTGTCCCAGTCAGGCCGCGCCAGAACTTCGCCCAACTCCTGGGAAAAAACCTCGGCGACGCGCAGCACGTCAATGACATTGCCTTCCTCGACCAGAAACCCGTCGTTGTAAAACGGGTGGCCTTCATCGTATTCTGGAGAGCGCTCGTGCGTCACAATCTTTTCCCATCTGGCCGGCAGTTTGACCTTCTCGGTCTTGTGCTGCCACTCTTCAAAATCGAAGTGACGCCTGGACGTTGAATAGCCCGCCCGCTCTTCGGTCTCAGGCACTGGAGCATCTGCGGACGGACCGTCGGCAACACTATCCCTTCCGGCCGACCGGCCCGGTGCACGGGCACTGGTGACCACGAGGACAATGATAAATACAGCGAAGAATTTTCGGAGCATAACGGCTCCCTTCAATTGCACAGACGCAATATACGGACAGACTTTCCCCTATTGTTTTATCGACAGAAAGCCAAAAAGGTTTTACGCGAAAACAGGTCAACGCGGCATTAAGCGGCAAAGCGCGGGGACAATCCCAACAACGACTAACGCATATCACACCCCCCGACAGAAAAAGGGGACACTCACTTTCCTTACTGTCTATAATATAAAGACTTAAAAATCAAAAATCCGAAAAAAGGTGACAGTCACCTTTTTTCGGAATTTGCAGATGTAAAGCTATGTTTAATTGGATGTTGCAAAAGTGAGTGTCCCCTTTTTCCCAATTCGGGGGCTTTCCGGCTGTTGCTGTAGCGGCGATTTTCAGGTGGATATTTTTCTGGGGCGTCCGCGCTTTTTCGTTACTGAAATGCCGAACGTCTCCTTAAGGCGGGCAAGGAAGTCGCCGCTGCCGACCGGCCGGTTTGCGTGTATGCCGCGGCGAATCTCTTCGACTTGCGATTCCGGCGGGCCTTCGCTGAGAAGTTTGCGGTACTGCTTCATATCCGACTCGTCGAAAAGTGTATCATTGACAAGCGGGTCGCTTTCGCCGAGTGCGTGGTGTCGTGCGCTGGAGTACTGCCACTGCTCGGGACGGGTAACCAGGCTTGCGCGCACCGGATTCCACTCGACATAAAGCGCCACCCACCAATGATATGCGTCAGTATCGACGACCGAGGAGTGAAAGCGCACCTCCCACAGTCTGCCTTTGTTGCCGTATTTCTTGTTGAAGTATTTGCTGTAACGTGCCGCAACCGAGCGCATCGTTTCTGCAAGGCTCGTAGCGGTGCCCGGCACCACCAGGAGGTGGACGTGATTGCTCATCAGGCAGTACGCCTGAATTTTTACGGAGTATCGTGACGAGTATTCTTCGAGCAGTTGCAGGTATTTCAGATAGTCATTTCCATCGATAAAAACATGCTGTGCGTTGTTGCCTTTCTGGGTGATGTGATGGGGAAAACCCTCCAGAACGAACCTTGCCTGACGCGCCATAAATCACCTCCAAAAGCAAAAAAGGGGACACTCACTTTCCTTATACCATAAAATACAAACACTTACAAATCAAAAAATCAAAAAAAGGTGACTGTCACCTTTTTTCGGGAGAATATTTACAGGGGAGGAACGATGAGAATAATGATTACAGGAAGACGTAGCGCAGGGCGAAAAGCGCACCTAAAATGTAAACCAGCCAGTGCACTTCCCTGGCCTTGCCGCCGAGCACTTTGACGATGGGATAGGAAATGAACCCTATGGCAAGCCCGTTCGCTATGCTGAAGGTAAGCGGCATAAGCGTAACGGTAAGAAACGCGGGAATCGCGTCGGTGATGTCGCCCCATTTTATCTTCGCGATGTTCCGCATCATCAGCACTCCCACCATTACCAGGGCGGGGGCGGTAACGGAATCGTATTCTCCAAACAACCTGACAATCGGATAGAAGAAAATGGCCGCGACAAAAAGCAACGCCGTTACCACATTCGCAAACCCCGTCCTGCCGCCCTCGGAGACGCCCGCCGCGCTTTCGATGTACGAGGTTACAGTGGAAGTCCCGGCCACGGCCCCGACCATCGTGCCGACGCTGTCGGCCAGAAGCGCCTGGTTCGCGCGCGGCAGCCTGCCTTCCTTGTCGAGAAATCCCGCCTGCTCGCTGACACCTATCAGCGTGCCGATAGTGTCGAACATATCGAAAAAGAGCAGTATCAGAATGGGAGCAAGGTAAATATGCAGGTTCTTAAACACGCCCGCGATGTTCAATTTGAAAGCGGCCGGTTCGCTTATCTGGGGCAGACCGAACACGCCGGTTACATCCCCGGGCGTTCTCGCCACACCGCCGAGGACCGCGATTATGCCCGTGACGACGATTCCAATCAGTATCGCCCCTCTTATGCGGGCGGCCATAAGCGCCGCGATTAATGCTATCCCGGCTATTGCCACGAGCGTGCGCGGCGCACGCAGGTTACCGAGTTGGACCAGCGTCTCCGGATGGTCCACGACGATTCCGGCGTGTTCAAGCCCGATGAATGCGATGAAGACGCCGATGCCCGCGGCGATGCTGAACTTCAACGAACGGGGGATGGCGCGTATTATCAACTCGCGTATCCGCGCAATCGTCAGCAAGGTAAATATGGCGCCCGACATAAACACCACGCCCAGCGCAATCGGCCACGGTACGCCCATCTGTCCGCAAATCTCGTAACTGAAGAATGCGTTCAGGCCCATCCCCGGCGCAAGCGCAATAGGATAGCGCGCAACAAACCCCATCAGCAAAGTCGCGAAGGCCGCGGACGCACAGGTTGCGAGCATCACCGCCCCGAAATCCATACCGGCGCCCTTCTCTTGGTCTCCGAGAATCGCGGGATTCACAAAAATGATGTAGGCCATGGTCATAAATGTGACCAGGCCTGCAATAATCTCGCGCCTGACGGTGCTGCCGCTCTCCTTTATGCGGAATATTTTCTCGAACATAATTCTCCCCCTTCTCTTGCCCTGCTCTCACGCGCGGTATTATAACAGGCCGCCGCAGCCGCCTCAATCTATGAATAATGTTCCGGGCAACACGACACTATTCACCGGGAACCGCAAAGCGCCGCACTGTAATCTCGCCGTCACGTGCGGTGAACGTAACCGCGCCCCCCTCGCGGGTCTCATAAACTCCCATCTCTCTTTGCCGACAGGCCTCGATGAATTTCCTGCGCTCTTTGTTAGAACTCAGCACAATCGCGCGGGGCGCGAAATCCGCCAGCAGCCTCTCCGTGATGCCGCGCGTATATTCGCCGTGATGCGGAGCGGTCAGCACATCCACCGACTGCCCTCCCCGCGCCTGGAGTAAATGCGCCAGCGCCCCCGCCTCCATATCGCCCGTGAAAAGGAACGTCGCGCCCCCGCTCTTCACCTCCATCGCGAGCGACGTATTGTTCGTCGCAGTATGAAACTCCTGCGAATAATAATCCATTCCCGCCAGCACCTCTCTGTCCACATCGGACAGGAAGAAACGCGCCTCGGGAAAGCCGTCCAGGCGGCCGCCGTCTTCCATAATCAAAACCCGGACACCGGTGCTTTTTATCTTCTCGGCGACCGGCGTCCACTGCGGATAACGCTTCGCGTCGAAATACCGCGTAAGCACCACGCATCCGACCGGATACCTGTCGAGAACCGAAACCAGGCCGTCGAAGTGGTCCTTGTGCGGATGCGAGACGACCACCGCGTCGATACGCGTTATTCCGGCCTCGCGCAGATATGGAATGACGACATACTTGCCGATATCGCCGCTGCGATACGAGCCGCAATCGTACAGCAACACCCTCCCGTCCGGAAACCTGATTACGCTCGCCCCGCCGTGGCCGACGTCCAGAACCGCCACCGTGAGACCCGACGGACGCGCCGCGGCGAACTGCCATACGACAAGAACGGCCGCAGCGCACAGGAAAAACGCAAAGGCGTATTTTGCAACCCGCTTCCTTCCCCAAAACGGCAGCATCACCAGCGCGGCATAACACGCCAAAACCGCATAAAGCGAAAAGCGCGGTATCGTCTGCCACGAAATCCCGGCAAACAGGCGCGCCACGGACTCCGACCAGCCCGACAGCGGCAGAGACGCAAACCAGTCCGGCACGAAAACCGGCACCGCGCCGGCAACCGGCAAATATACCGCCGTGAACACCATCAGCAGAAAACCCGCCGCCAGAGAAACGTATATTAAACCGAAAAGCAGAAGGTTCGTCACCGGCAGGAACGGCGAAAAATTTCCGAAATAATATGCCACCAGCGGGAAAGTACCCGCCCAAGCCGCGACAGAAACGGAAATGCAAAGCATCAACCGCTCCCAAACCCTGTGGCGGGCACTCCTGAAAATGCCCGCGCCATCAATCTCAATCTCCCTCAGCCGCACGTGCTCCCTGAACCGCACCTCGCGCGAACCGCCCCGCAAACGCGACGCAATCCACCCCGGCCCCCAGAGAAGGGCCGGAACCAGTCTTTTCGTGAACAGAATGATTGCCAGAACCGCGACGAACGACAACTGAAAGCCCGCGCCGGCCACATCGTGCGGATTCCACACGACCATCACAATCGCCGCAAGGGCCAGCGTGTTCAGGGCATCGCCGCGCCTGCCCAGCAACTGCCCCAGCAGATACAGCACAATCATTACCGAGGCCCGGATTACCGGCGGCCTCGGGCCAATCATCGCCGCATAACCGACAACGAGCAGAATGAGCGCAACCCGCTGCGCGCGATACGGGACACGGAAAACCAGAAGCAGGAGATATGCGATGCTCGTTATTATCGCGATGTGCAGGCCGCTGATGGAGAGAAAGTGCGCCGCGCCGCTCGCCGAAAACTCGTCCACCATACTGTCCGGCAGGTTGCGCCTGTCGCCCAGAAGCAGCGCGCACAGGAACGCCGCGTTCTCCCGGTTGAAATTCGCGTAAAACATCTCCGCAAACTTCGCCTTCAACCCGGCCAGATGCCACGCGGGCGAAAAGCCGCCGGGCTCCTCGACGTCCATACCCCTTATTCCCGTCACATTGGAAACGGCGTAAACTCCACTCCTTTCCAGATATTTGCGATAATCGAACTGTCCCGGATTCGTCGGCGCAAAGGGCCTGTTTATCTTCGCCTCAAAACTCACCGACGCACCGGGCAGGAGCCTCCATACTTTTCCCCTCTCCTTTTCGTCCGGTCTGTTGTTCGAATAAACGAAGACCCGCAACTTCCCGCCGACATCCAGGCGCTCCGCCCCGTTTCCAATCGCGACATCGTCGATGTCGAAAGATATGCGCCGCTGTTTCCGCCTGTACTCCGGCTCTTTCTCCTCTCCGTCCTCGCAGAAGCGCGACTTCTCGGCGAAGGAAGGCTCGCCCGAGACCGTGCCGGTTATCAGGTACGACTCCTCGCTTCCCTCGCCTTCTTCCGGGAAGAGATTGTTGAGGTGGGCGGAAGGGAGGAATTCCTCCCGTGCCCTGAGATTCGCCCATCCAAGCACGGCCACAATCAGCAGCAGCACAACCCTGTACGGGCGCGACTGTGGAAGAGTGGAAAGCAGAATAACGG
>JBDRIB010000275.1:0-6665 GCA_043816375.1 Planctomycetota bacterium
TCGTCGGTGTAGATGAACGGGTTGACGCCGTAGTGTTTGAAGAACATCGCGTCGAACGCCGCGTCGTTCGGGGGGGTCAGGCCGTTACGCAGGAACCTTCCCTCCGATTCTTCCAAACAGGTTTTGGGTTGTACGCGTTGACCGTCAGTTGTAGTCATCTCGCCCTTTTCCATACAGCCCACCGCCAAAACCCACGCCGCGCATAATGCCAGACCCAGCACGACAACCGACGCAATCTGAAATTTCCTGGTCTTCATAACGCACTCCTTGTCAAACTATGTTGTGGGAAGGCTGCAAGGCCTCCCGGTTGCGGCCCCTACGGGCTGTCCGTAGGGACGGCAGGGTCTGAAGACCCTGCCCTACGGACGAAATTCAAAAGTTCTATCACGTCCGCGTCGTCTTCGCGTTCTTCCAGGATTTTCCGTATGACGGGGAGGATGTCGGAGAACCCGCTCTCCTCTGCCCAGTAACTCTCGCGGAGTATCCCGGCGAACTGCGCCACGCACGCGGCAAGGCGGAGGCCCGTCGATGCCTTCTCGAACGAATCGCCGAACGCTCCGGCCGCAATCTCTTTCTTCAATTCGTGCGTTTTGCCGGAGTCCGGGTCGGTGTACGTGATTGTGAGCGTCGCGACACGGCCGGGTTCGGCGGCTTCCCGGAACTTCATTTCATAAAGCGCCGTCATCGACTGCCCCGCGCCGATATCGCCGCCGTCCGCGCCGCTCGAATCCTTGTCCCCGATGCGGCGGTTCTCGTAGCCGATAAGCCTGTAGCGCGAGACGGTATCCGGATTGAAATTCACGCTGACCTTCACGTCCTTCGCGACGACCTGAAGCGTCCCGGCCAGGTCTTTGACGAAGACGCGCCTCGCCTCTTCATTCGTGTCGATGTAGAAGTACTGCCCGTCGCCGTTGTCGGCCATCTGTTCCATCAGGTAATCGTTGTAATTTCCCATTCCGAAGCCGGCCGTCGTGAGATATATGCCCCGGGCCGCTTCCCGCTGAATTTCGTCCAGTATGCTGTACGGCCCCGTCTTTCCCTTATTTGCATAGCCGTCGGAGCAGAGGATAACGCGGTTGATTTTCTCGCGGTCGAACATCCCGTCCGCTATCTTGTATGCGAGCGTCATTCCCGCTTCGAGATTCGTCACGTCAAGCGCTTCGGAGGGGATGAGCGTCTCGACGGCGCCGATGATTTCGTCCTTGTTCTTCATAGCGGTGGGGGAGAGCGCCGTGTACGCGCTCTCTCCAAATGCGACCACGGCAACCGTGTCCTCCGGGCGAAGCGCGTCGAGCAGATGCCGCAGCGATTCGCGCACGAGGTGTATGCGGTCTCCGTTCGCCATCGACGCGGAGACGTCCACGACAAGGACGAGGTTCGCGTTTTTGCGTTTATCCGCCGGGATTTCCTTCGCCCTGATTCCGATTCGCAGGAGTTGATAGCCGGTCTTGTAGCGGGCGAATTTCGAGGGCGCGCCTTCGATATGTACCGAGAACGTCTCGCGCGACGGGGGAGTGTAGTCGTAGTTGAAGTAGTTGACGAATTCCTCCGTGCGGACTGCGTCCCGCATCGGGATGTGCCCGTCGCGGAAAAAGCGGCGCGCGATTGTGTAGGACCCCGTGTCGACGTCGGCCGCGAAGACGGAGGCGGACTCGTCGTCGGTGCTGATGAGCGGGTTGTCGGGATAATATTTGAAGAGAATCGCTTTGTAAGGCATATCAAGCGGCGCCGTCGTTCCGCCGACGTCGCCTCCCGACGGCCCGCCGGGTTGGCCCTTGAAGTGTTTTTGTGGCATTTCAAGCGCCGGCAAACTCTCGCGAAAGCCCGTCGGTCCCTTGAAATAATTCAGCAGGGTGTCCATCACTCCCGGAGCCGCCACAAGCGTCAGTCCGCACACGACAAGGATTCCCGCGGCGACCGCGACGGCCTGCATCATTCTCCGCCCGCGCAAGGGCCTCGTGCCGCGCGGCGTCGCGCCCGACTTCATCTCTGCGGCCTTCCTTCGCGCCGCTTCCAGCACCACGTCGTCAGTACGGGAGGAGACCTCGACTTCCGTCGCCGATTTCACGGCCTTGATGATGTCTTCCTCGTTCATTGTTCTTCCTCTGAAAGGGATGCGCGCAGTTTTTCCAGCGCGTATCGGTAACGCGACTTTATCGTGCCGAGCGGTTCGTCCAGCATCTCCGCTATTTCCTTCACGGTCATACCCGAGTGAGCGCGCAGCGCAATTACTTCGCTCTGCTCGGGCGGGAGTTCGGCGAGCGCCCGGGTCACGCGCTCCGATTGCTCGCTATTCGCAACAATTTCGTCGGGGCCTGGAGCGGTTGAAACCGCGCCCGAACAGTCACCGGGCACCGGAGCCCTGACGCGCCTGAGATTGAGCGCCAGTCCGCGCGCGCGGATTAGCAGATACGCGCGGAAGTTTCCCTCGGGCCTGAGCGAGTCGGCGCGACGGATAGCCGCGAGGAAAACTTCCTGCACGATATTATCCGCGTCTTCGCGCGAGCCGGTGATTGCAAACGCGCAGCCCGCAATCATACCTTTGTAGCGATGGTATAATTGCGCGAAGGCCTCGCCGTCACCGGCCCTGTATCTGCTTATCAAGTCGCTGTCTTGCATACTCTGCTCGCTCATTTGTTCCGTCTGCCCTTATACCACAGAAAACGGGGGCAGGGATTTATCTCCGCCAAAAAAACTTTTCCCCACCTCCTGAATAATTAAAGCAGGACTGATTTTTCTGCTTCGCAAGTACAATAGCATATATCTCTTATAACATTCAATAATCAGTCCTGCTCTAATTTTTCGGGGTGTGATTTTGGTGGATTTTGTTATTGCAGGGCGGGCCGAGATATGTAAAATATAAAGTATAAAGTAATCTAGCCAAGTCGCTTATTTACAGCTTTTTTATGTCTGGAGGGGAGCATGAAAAAGGCAATCCTGGGCCTGGCGGGGCTCGTTCTTTTCGCCTGTATGATGTACATTCTCTATCCCAGCATTATGCGCTTTCTGCA
Source organism: Planctomycetota bacterium (assembly GCA_043816375.1). Lineage (GTDB taxonomy): Bacteria > Planctomycetota > B129-G9 > B129-G9 > B129-G9 > JBDRIB01. The sequence continues at coordinate 3,012 of JBDRIB010000275.1, forward strand.
TCTGGACCAAACGTCCGCCAGACCACCCAGCCTGACTTCACAAACGCCGGTCGATGACAAGAAAAAACCCGAACTACCGCCCCGGACAGGACACGAACTGTCCGCTACGGTTAATACGACGCCTCCTGAACCGCCCGGGAAGAAGGATGTGCCGGATGCCGTCGCTCAATTCCTTTCGAGCGCTCGTGAAGCGGAGGACAGGGGGAACGTCGTCGCGGCGCGCAACGCATACTCCGGCGCTTACAAGGCCATCGTTCTGGGCGACTTGCAGGACGGCGGTTGCGACGAGATTGCCGCCGACCTCCGCAGTTTGCTTGACCGGCTGAACAGACAGATTTATTATGACAGGTGGAACCTGTTCGAGGGGCAGCAATATTACGTATTCAAACAGGGAGATTATCTGAGCACGATTGCCGCAAGGTTCGGGGTTACCGACGATTTTCTCGCGAGCATCAACGGCATCCCCGACAAAAACCGGATACGCGCCGGTGAAAAAGTGAAAATCGTTAACGGCACGTTTAACGTCGTCATTGATTTGAGCGACCGGAAGATGTACGTTTTGCACGGCGAGAGTTACTTCTGCGAATACGATGTCAGCGTCGGCATGGCCGGCCGTGAGACGCCCGCCGATACTTATACAGTCGGCGGGAAGGAGAAACGGCCCAGCTGGACCGACCCGGACACGGGCATTGTGTACAGGCCCGGCGACCCGGACTATCCGCTCGGAACGCGCTGGATATCGCTCGTCGGCGACAAGGTCGGCAGGGCGGGCATCGGCATACACGGCCAGTCGGGCGACGCCGTCTCGGAAATCGGCGACGCGGTTTCGCGCGGCTGCATCAGGATGCACAACCGCGACGTTGAGGAGTTGTTTTCGCTTATGACGACGGGGAAGTCCAGGGTTCTGGTAAGGGAGTGAAGCGCTTGAGACCTCAACTGGTTCAGAAAATGATTTTCTGAAAGGGTTGGTATGCCGAACATATTCGAGATAAGCGAAGAACAGAAACACCAACTCGCCGCGCTGTTTGAAATCGGCCGGACTATCGTCTCCTCGCTGGACCACGAAGAGATACTCGAGCGGATACTCGATTCGTGCGCCGAATTGATGCAGGCCAAAATCTGCACGATTCGCATGCTCAATAAAGAAACCGGGATGCTGGAACTGGTCGCGTCATACGGTCTGGCAAAAGAGTTCCTGCAGGAAATCGAATCCGACATCGCGCTGGGAGACGGCGTGGTCGGACGGGTGGTGCAGGACAGGAGCCCGTATCCCATCGCCGACATCCAGCACTCGCCTTTCAAGTACGCCGACCTCGCCCGCGAACAGGAACTCCGCTCGCTCCTGAGCGTGCCGTTAATCCTGCACGACAAGGCCATCGGCGGACTAACCGTCTATTCGCAGCAGCCGCACACATACGACTCCGGCGAAATCGCCGTGATGAATGCCATCGCGCGTCAGGCCGCCATGGCGATCGAGAACGCGGAACTCTACGAAAACGTGCTCAGTTCGCTGATGTCGATGAACAAGATTCTCGAAGCAAAGGACAAATGGCTCAAAGGCCACGGCGACAGGGTCAGGGCGGTGAGCGTCGCGCTCGCAAAAAAACTCGGCTTCTCGAAGGAAATGGTAAAACTACTGGAACGCGTGGTGCCGCTGCACGACATCGGCAAGGTCGCCCTCGACGACGGCCTGATAAACAAGGAAGCGCCGCTTACCGAGGACGAGCAGAAACTCATCCGCACCCACGTCCTCGTCGGAGAGGAAATACTAAGGCCGATACACTTCTTCCGGCCGGGTCTGCCGCTCGTGCGGAATCATCACGAAAGCTTCGACGGCAGCGGTTATCCCGACGGCCTGAAGGGAGAACAGATACCCGAAGAGGTCAGGCTGCTCACGATAACCGACGCGTGGGACGCGATGACTTCCGACCGGCCGCACAAACACGGTCTGGGCAAGGCGGATGCAATGGGCGAACTGGAACGGGGCGCGGGCAGGCAGTTCGACCCCGAAATACTCAAGGTTTTCCTGGAAATGCTGAAGGCGGGAAAGATACAGCCCGCCTGCGGCAGGGAGTGAAACAAGGCAGGCAATACGAAAGGTGACAGTCACCAACCGCAATTTGCGACCGGAACGGTTCTATTCTACGAATCGCGCTCGCGTTGCAAAAGGATGACAGTCACTAATCTACGAATCTCCCCCGACAAAGTCGGGGTTGATTCCGTAATTTGTGACAGTCACCTTTTGCGTTGTAAATAGAACCGGTCCGCTGTAGTTGGTGACAGTCACCGCGTCAGTTCCCCCGGCAGACTGATTTCTCCGACCGAAAGTTTTCCCAGATAAATCGCCGCGCCGCTTTTCTCAAATCCTTTTTTCGGCAATCCCAGAGTCACCGTTTCCCCGGCCCTTACCGCGCAACCCAACGGCACGCCCTCGTTGCAGTCCAGCCCGGAAGGGGTGTCCACGGCAATGACGTATTTCGAGGCCGCGTTAACCGCCTCGATGGCTGATTTGAAAGGCTCGCGCACCTCGCCCCTCAGTCCCGTCCCGAGCAGCGCGTCCACGACGAGTTCGCAGTCCGTCAGCGCATCACGAAGAAGTGACAAATCGTTCCCGGCTTCTTCCACGCTGAGCGAGGGGGACGGTCCTCCTTCACGGCGGCCGTCCACTGGTTCTGTTTTCATCTTTTTCAGTATCCCGAGGTTCACGCCCGGGTCGGAATCCGGCCTGACTTCGGCAAGGCTCCCGACGAACAGCACGCGCACCGCGAGGCCGCGGTTGTGCAGGTGGCGCGCAGTCACGAAGCCGTCGCCGCCGTTGTTGCCCTTGCCGCACAAAATCAGGACCGGCCTTGCGAAGCCCTTCTCTCGATACGCCTTCAGGACGCATTCCGCGACGGAGCGCCCGGCGTTTTCCATCAGGATGATTCCGGGAATCCGGTATTCTTCGATTGCGATGCGGTCAATCTCGCGCATCTCCTCGCGCGTGACCGTCCGGTATTCCTTTCCGTCGACTTTCATCTCGCTACCTCAAGAGGTGCACAAGAATGCTGTCCGCGACGGGGAAGCCCCTGTCGGTCAGAAACAATCTGCCGTCCTCGTCGCGCAGGAAGCCTTCGGCCGTCAGGCGCTTCAAATCGTCGTTGATGAAATCGTCCGGGGCAAAACCCGTATCCCGGGCGAATGCGGCCTTGTCGATACCGTCTCTGGTGCGGAGCATAAGGACCGCGGTTTCGCGTGCGCGGTCTTCCGGCGCAAGTTTTTCGCGAAAGACCACGGGGCTGCCTTTTTCTTCCACCAGGTCAATGTACTCTTTCACGGGTCCGGCGTTTGCGCTGCGCACGCCTTCGACGTATGAGTAGGCGCCCGCGCCCGCCGCGTAAGTGGTGCGATTGTGCCAGTAGAGCAGGTTGTGACGACACTCCCGTCCGGGTCGCGCGAAACTCGAAACCTCGTATTGCCTGTATCCGCGCTCCGGGAGATATTGCATTACGGCGCGATACATTTCCGCCTCCGCGTCTTCGCTCAGCGGCTTGACCTCGCCCCTTTCAGCCTGCAGCAGGAGCGGCGTGCCGCGCTCCCAGGTCAGGCAGTAGGTCGAGATATGCTCCGGCTCGAGTTCGCAGCACTCACGCATGTCTTCCCGCCACATATCAA
>JBDRIB010000276.1:0-4967 GCA_043816375.1 Planctomycetota bacterium
TGGCTTGCGGCCCTCGCGGGTACAGCCTTTGCTTTGATGTGTTTACATAAAGGATATGTCGGGCGGCGGACCGTCCATTTTTCGCAGGAAGATCCAGGTCCCGACACATAACAGGAAGGCAATAACGGCGCAAATCACGAAAATATGCAGTGCCGTGGTTCTCTCAAAACCCACTGACTGCGTGGCCTGCTCCGCCATCTCGGTCATCTGTCCGTTCAGTTCTTCAAAACCGCCCGTGGGACAGGTGTTCGACTTCAGCGCGGTCTTCATCTTCTCCTTCTGCTCCGCCCACTGTCGCTCGAGTGCGAAGCCGGCGAAGAGATATATTATGATAAGCAGCAGCGCCGCTGCGGAAAGCACAGCCGCGCCTCCCCAGAAATGCGATTCCACCGACCCGGGTCTGACAAGCGAGAACACGCCCAGCCCCGCCACCACGGCAAAACATAACGGCAATGCCAGAAGCGGCCAGTCTTCTTTCGGTTCATTACTCGCATTCCGCTGACAACTACTGCCCGCCTGTGCCTCCGAGGCCTTTCTCGCATCCTCTATCTCCGGACCGCATGAAATCTTGCCCGTGGCAATCTGATGGCCGGACTGGCTGATAATTTCCCGGCTCATACACGACATCTTTATCCACGGCAGGAAAAACAGGATGACGGCAAGAAGCGCCACGCCGGCCGTCGAGCCCGAAGTGATTCTCGTGAGGAGGCCCCCTGCATCGCCGCGCGCGGGAGTTCCTGCGTCATACGGAGCGCCGCCGAAGGGCTGTCGCATATCAGGGACGGGCGGAGAAAACCCCGCGTGCACAGGGCGACCGAACGGCGGCGGCGGCGGAATGCCGCCCATCCCGCCCGCCGGTGCGGAAGGTTTCTCTTCTTTCGACAGGATGTCACTGACCCGGAAGACGAATTTGCACTGAGGGCAAGTCGTGTTGCTGCCGGCAAATTCTTCCGGGACACTGATGCGCCTGCCGCATTTGGGACAGTCTACATTTATCATCCCCTGCCGCTCCTGGTTCGGGACAACGTGTCAGGTTCCCCCCCCTCGGGGTAATCGGTCATACCGGACAGGAAAATGCAGGGAAAATCAGAGTTGGAGAAAACAAACCTGGTGCAAAGCGGTGACAGTCACCTCAATTGTTTCTTTTGCCCGAATCAGCGGATGAATTCGTTCATCGGGCGAATGGTGACCATCTTGGTTATGGAAGTGGATGTGTTGCGGGCGGCGTCGCCGGCGGCGAGTGTGAGGGAAACTTCGAACAGCCCTCCGGTATTGACGGCGAACTGGACGCTTTGAACTCCGTTGCAGAGCACCCTGCGTTCGCCGGGCAGGGTGTACTGGTCGTCGGCCGGGTCGGACAAATCCTGCAGGCGCACCATCTGGTCTCCCTCGACCGTGTACGTTATCGGCCCCATCGGAGTGGGAACCACGGTACCGCCGCTAACGGTGTAGCCCTGTATCCTGTAGAAGGTGAGAGTCGAGCCGCCGTTTGTGATTGCGTAGTTCGACGCGCTTCGCGTGGACGTTCCGGGCAGTTCGTTGATTATAATGTGAATGGCCTTTTCGGCCTGCGTCAGGCAGAGGAGTCTGTTTCGCCCGGCATTCGAGGCGCGGGTCATAACGTTCGTCGTTGAGAAGACGAGCAGGAAAATCATCGCCAGAATGGATGTAACGATGAGAACCTCGACAAGCGTGTAGCCGGCGCGAGGGGGCTGCCCCCCTGTTCCGCCACGGCGGGAATGTTTCATCCTGTTTTTCATTCGCCTGTCTCCCAGCCCTTGTACTGCGGGCGCTTAAATCCGGGAAAGTAAGGCGGCGGATTCTGTCCCGCCCTGCCGTCGTAAACGAATTCGCTTGCCGCAAAGCCGGAGACGACCAGGGAACCGTACACTATTCTGTCGATGCTGCGCTCGTTGGTAATAATCGCCCCGAGATACCTGACGCTGTCTTTGTTAAAGTAATGGTTGTACGAAAACACGGTTCCGTCCAATAACAGCGTGTAACCTTCTATGCCGACGTGACCCTGCTTCGCAAGCATCATCGCATTGATTTCCAGGCTGTCTGGGGCGGCGGACGATATGAGCACGTCCTCGGCCGCTATCAGGGCCAGGCAACTGTTGCCTTTGTAGTCGGGGTTAGGTGTGTAAGGTTTATCATCGCACTCGCCGTTCAGGTAAGCCGTCTTATCGCTGGCGTCAACGTACCGAATGCTTTTGGTTATATATATGCTCTTTTCACTGACAATCGTCAGGCGGCCGTTCAGTTTGCCGGATATGGCCGTTATGTCTCCCTTCACGTAGATGACTCCGTTGACCGGCAGAGGATATTCACCGTCGGACACGTAGGCCACTTTTATTCTTACGGAATCACCCCTCAGTTCTATCGACACGTTGTTCGTGGACGCCACATAATAAGGCTCAACTGCAAGACCGGCAAGGTGCGAGATATCCGGCATAGAAACGGCATCGACGCTTCCGTCCTTTATCCCCCATACCGTCACGTTGCTCGAATCGGCGCCGTTTTCGTAGTTGAATCCCGACGTTGATGTAACGTTACCTGCAAAAACGAGGTCGGGTCCGGAGAAGGTCAGATTGCCGTTAACGTGAATATCGCCGCCGGTGTTTTCCGCTATTGTCTGTTTGTGGCTGCCGGAAAAAAGCCTGAATCTCGCGAAGGTGTCGCTTTCGCAGACCATCAGGCGCATCGTGCGAGTCGCAGAACCGACGGTTGCGCTCGCTTCAAGTTTGTACCAGCCCGGCGCGCCGGGAACGCTGATTGCGTGGACGGATGTATCGGGGATGGGATTGCCGGTATCTGCGTTGGCCGCAAGTACCTGGTTGTGGCCTCCAATGTTATAAGAGGAAGTATTGATAATATACATTGCGAGGTTCATCTGCCCGGCAGCCTCCCAGTATGCCTGCTCGTTTTCGCGGGCGAAGCGCTGGGAGCGGAACTCGGCGCCCGTCCTGCCGATGAAGACGAACATCAACGCCGCAACCAGCACCACGACGGACAGCACGATTACCAGCGCGCTGCCGCGCCTGGAAGCGAGATGAAAACAACCGCTTTTTTTCCGCCTTTCGTTCAAATGCTCGTCTCCCTGCTTTGAAAATTCCGGAGATTCCAGATGACGGCAGGCTCCTGCAAATCGCCGCCGGCTGAGGTTCTCAGGGCCACGTCCAGCCCGCCGTTGAATCGGAACGATATGTCCGCAACAGCGAGACACCGTTGTAGAATACTTCCATCCGCAACACCGACTTATTCCCCTCGCAGGCGTCGTAATCATCGCCGTCGCCGTTCAGGTCCCTGCTTAACGTAACGCGTATGTCGTGCTCCAGGCCGTCAACAGAGACATCGATGCTCTCCTCGCTAAATATTGAAGCCGCCTTGAGTTTCATAAGGGTGAGGTCGGAGCCGACCGTGCCGTTTTCGAAGAAATCCTGAATGGTTACCGCCGAGGGCGGCATTTCGAAAGAGCCGCCGTATGGAAGCGCGTTCAGCCGCGCCATATAGGTCTGCGCGTAATGCATGGCGGTCTGCCGGTCGTCAAGAGCACGGGTGGAGGAAAAGCCGAAGTTCAACATACCGCCGATGCCCAGCACGAACAGGGTGAAGATGGCTATAATCAGCATCGCCTCGACCAGCGTGTGGCCGCGCGCTCCGGGGACCCGGATTTTTTCGTGGTGATGATGCATATTGCTCGAAGCAGACAATGCAAAGGTGACTAAAGGTGACTGTCACCTTTGCTCAGCACAGTTCAGTTTTCCTCAGAAAATGCTTTTTGTTCAGAAATAACGTCCAGGCAAAATTGCAGGGTGCTGGAGAAATGCGCAAGTTCGAAATGTTCATTGAAGATTTGTAAACGACTTCAGCGTCCGGCTCACTCGTCCGGGGGCTTCTTTGCGTCCTGCTGCTTTTTCATCTCTTCGTATTCCTTCTTCGTCAGTTCGACGGTCATCGATGTATTCTTCTTGTACTTGTAGAGCAGGCTCAAATCATGTTTCGGCTTGTCCGCCGTCTCTTTCGCTTCCGGCGCACACTGCAGCCGTGACCAGTCGATAGTTACCTTCGGCCTGGGGGATAAAATACCCGGCGCGTCCGAATCCGGGGCCTTGCCCCCCGCCTTTGAACTTTCGGCATAAATCAGCGCAAAGGCAAGGATAGCCGCGCTCGCCAGCCCCGCGAGCACCATAAGTGCTTTCTGCCAGGTCACCTGGAACCTCCACGTTGAAGCATCGGACATCAGGGTTACAGCAAATCTTTTGCCGGGCATCCCGGAAAACACCCGAATACCCGCAAATAAAAAACGGAGCTCAGGCGGAGTACACCCGTAGATTTACCGCTTAAGTTCCGGCATCATACATAGACTTATCGGTATATCATTCGCCGCCCCTTTAGACAAAACTCAGGATCCAGACTAACTCAATAGCATCAATTTGCTCTTGACATCATTGTCTGCCCTGATACATTCACAATATGCTCAGGAAACCGGCACAGAGAACTGACATAACTGAGGTAATCTGACCCTTATGCCTGTCAAAGTGGCGTTATGCCAGATGCACGTCAAAGCGGGGCGTGTTGCAGAGAACATCCGCACTGCGGAGAGTATGATTGCGCGCGCTGCAAAGCGCGGCGCGGAGGTGGCGGTGCTGCCAGAGATGTGGCCGACCGGATTCGATTTCTCCCGGATGGACGAATACGGGCGCAGCGCGGAATTGAAAGGGCTTTCGAAGCGAACGTCACAACTCGCCGAATCGCTCAAGGTTCACCTCGCCGCCGGCTCGTGGCTGCACTTCACGCGGGACGGAAAGAGACCGGGCGCTTGCAACCGCGCGCATTTCTTCGCCAAAGACGGCCGCCTCATCGCGCATTACGACAAGATACACCTTTTCCCGCCGATGCTCGAAGACAGGTTCCTGCGGCCGGGCCGGAGGCCGCGCGTGTTCAATTCCATACTCGGCAAAACC
>JBDRIB010000277.1:0-12567 GCA_043816375.1 Planctomycetota bacterium
CGTCTCAAGACATCTTGCCGAAAGCGCGGGCATCGAAGTGCCGCCCGAACTCATCGTTATGTGCTACGGCGCATCGGGCGGCATCAACACAACGCTGAAGGCGCTTCTCGACCCGGAAGAGGAAGTCATAATCGTCTCGCCGCACCCGTTTGAGGACCCGATTTTCGTGTGGAATCACGGGGGAACACCGATTGTGGTCGGCAGCAATGCGGATTTCTCCCTGAACGTCGGCAGAATGGCCGCAGCCGCGGACCTGCACACGAAGGCACTGCTGATAGGTTGCCCGAACGACCCGACCGGCGCGGTTTACACCGATGATTCCATAAGAGAACTCGCGGGGCTTCTAGAGGCGCGGCAAAAGGAATTCAACAACACCATCTACATTATCTGGGACAGTCGCTACAGTCGAATTATGTATGACGGCGCCCCTGTGATAAACATCTTCTCTCATTACGAAAACAGCATCATTGTCGGCTCATTCTCAAAGGACCTGGTTATCGGCGGCGACCGCGGGGGCTATGCCGCCGTGAACCCGCGGTGTCCGCACAAGGAAAAGGTATTCGCCGCGATTGCCATGGTGATAAGAACGCTGGGGTTCGTCAACTGCCCTGCGCTTGTGCAGCATGCAATCGCGCATATGGATTTCGGCAATAGCGAATTGCCCTCTTACATAAAGGCGCGGGACCTGGTGTGCGGCGCGTTGCGGGAGTTCGGCTACGAATTTCAGGAGCCGCAGGGCGGGTATTTCGTCTTCGTCAAATCTCCGACAGGCGACGATGACTTCGTCGGGAAGTTGAAGGGGAAGGGAGTGCTGGTTGCGCCGGGCGCGGCTTTCGGCGCGCAGGGATATTTCAGGGTATCATTCTGCGTGGAAGAGGATAATCTGCGCGAGGCGCTTCGGGTTTTTGAGAAACTGGCCTCCGCCGGGAATGCGTAAGGATACACAGAGGCAAACAAAAAGCCCCGCTTCACTGCGGGGCTTTTCTGTCGGGCTTTTCTCTGCCTCCTGCCACCCCTACGGGCCTTCAGCAAGGTTGGCGATGTTTGCGTTGACCATTTTGTCCGGGCCGTGGATGGAGCAGCCCACGACCGTTTGGTATCTGTGGTCGTCGGGCAGATATTCGACCCAGTAGTACAGTCCGCCGGATGGACAGATGGTGGCATCACCAAGGTAGCCTTCTTTAACAAGTTCTTTGATTTTGTCCTTGGAGTGCTCGTCGTTCTCCAGGACATACTGCCCTTCCGCCCACTCGATTGCCTGACGGTTGCGAATACAGGCGCTAAAAAGCGCGGCTTCCTTGGTGTAAATATGATTCGGCACGGCGATGGCTGCGGTCAGCGCAATGATGGTCGCCACTACCATTACTTCGACAAACGTGAAGCCCTTGCATCCTTTCATAATCCGTTCCTTATTCTTCTTTCTCGACTACGATAAGCGGAGCGCCGCCCCTTCCGTCGCAGGTGAGCGATTCTATCCTGTGTTCCTGCGGGTTTGGACATTCCAGCAGATAGTCGTCCCCCTTGCGTTCGTATCCGTACGACCTGCCGGTATGCGGACAGGTCGCCTTTTCGGTGAGGTATTCAGGCACCAGTTCGTCCAGGGATTCGGGAAACGCGTTATGCTCGGCACGGTATTTTTCGAGCGCTCCCCTCAGGACCCACACATTCTCCAGGCAGTAATCGAGTTTATTTGTGAACTCGACGTGTGGGCCTTTGTAAGCCAGATGCCTGTTTCGCGGGAAGCGTGGCGGGAACAGAATCAGCAGGATGGCTTCCACCACTATTATCGCCGAACCGATTATAAGCAGCCAGGGGTTGTGTTTTCGCTTCTTTTCAGGCTTGATTTTTTCGACGAGTTTTGCTGCTTCTCTGGCGTGCTGTTCAGAAAGTACCCGCAGAAATTCGTTGCTTTCGATGCAGGAATCGCAGAAGGCGTCATCGCCCACCTCACGCGCGACTTCTTCCGGCGCGAGGTCCTTGCCGCATATGCGGCAATGAACTCGCACACTCGTGGAGTCTTTCACCGTCTCTACCATTGCACACCCGACATTCTATTGAGGTAAGGATCAGCAGTACGCATCGGATGAACAACTGGAGCGGATGGACGAAGGAGTGAATAATCGCTGTCTTTTTCGGAATTCGGGCGTGCAATCTTTAATCAAACTGGAGTAGCAAGTTACGGTGAGTGTGCGCCGGATTTATGGGTGGATTTTTAGCAAAGACAAGGAAGCATTTCAGGAACCGTTTCTCGGAGTTGTTTCTTTGCCGGAGAAGCCTCTATGGAACATTCCGGCATTGCTCTCGAAATGTGAGTCCCCCGGAGAACGGTTTCTTCTTACGGAGACAGTCACCGTTCGCTCTTCATTATGCGCCTTAATGCGCGGCGGGCGGGGTGATGCCGGAAGACGGGCGGGCGATGCGGCGACGACTTCGTCGGGAAGTTGAAGGAGAAAGGAGTGCTGGTCGCGCCGGGCGCGGCGTTCGGCGCGCCGGGATATTTCAGGGTTTCATTCTGCGTGGAAGAGGATAATCTGCGCGAGGCGCTTCGGGTTTTTGAGAAACTGGCCTCCGCCGGGAATGCGTAAGATTACACAGAGGCAAACAAAAAGCCCCGCTTATTGCGGGGCTTCTTTATCGGGTTTCTCCCTGACTCCCGCTACCCGGGCGGGCCTTCAGCGAGGGCTGTGATATTTACATTGATCATTTTGCTCGGCCCGTGAATGGAGCAGCCCACGACCGTGCGATATCTGTGGTCGTCGGGCAGATAAGCAACCCAGTAGTACAGCCCGCCGGATGGACAGACGGTGGCGTCAGCAAGGTAGCCCTTTTCGACAAGTTCGGTGGTCACACCGGAAGAGTGGCAGTCGTTATCCAGGACATACTGCCCTTCCGCCCACTCGATTGTCTGACGGTTGCGAATACAGGCGCTAAAAAGCGCGGCTTCCTTGGTGTAAATATGATTCGGCACGGCGATGGCTGCGGCCAGCGCAATGATGGTCGCCACCATTATTACCTCGACAAACGTGAAGCCCTTGCATCCTTTCATAATTCGTTCCTTATTCTTCTTTCTCGACTATGATAAGCGGAGCGCCGCTCTTCCCGTCGCAGGTGAGCGATTCTATCCCATGCTTCTGCGGGTTTGGACATTCAAGCAGATAGTTGTCCCCCTTGCGTTCGTACCTGTACGGCCTGCCGGTATGCGGACAGGTCGCCTTTTCGGTGAGGTATTCAGGCACCAGTTCGTCTAGGGATTCGGGAAACGCGTTATGCTCGACGCGGTATTTTTCGAGCGCTCCCCTCAGGACCCACACATTCTCCAGGCAGTAATCGAGTTTATTTGTGAACTCGACGCGCGGGCCTTTGTGGGCCAGATGCCTGTTTAGCGGGAAGTGTGGCGGGTACAAAATCAGCAGGATGACCTCCGCCACGATTATCGCCGCACCGATTACAAGCAATCGGGGGCTGTATTTTCGCTTCTTTTCAGGCTTGATTTTTTCGACGAGTTTTGCCGCTTCTCTGGCGTGCTGTTCAGAGAGTATCCGAAGAAACTCGTTGCCTTCGATGCAGGTATCGCAGAAGGCGTCATCACCCACCTCACGCGCGATTTCTTCCGGTGCGAGGTCCCTGCCGCATATACGGCAGTGGACGCGCACGCGCGTGGAGTCTTTCACAGTGTGTGTCATCACCCACCGAGATTGCAATAATGGCGTAAAGACAGATATGCGTTTTGAATGGACAACAAGAGGCAATAACCGGAAATGAAAATAATCGCAGAATCGCTGTCTTTTTCGGAATTCGGGCGCGCAATCTTTAATCAAACCGGAGCGGCAAGCGAAGGGTCAGACCCCATTTACGGAGCGCAACCCCGATTTGTCGGGCCCAGCTCGTAGAATGGTGACAGTCGCCGTTCGCTCTTCACTAGTCCGCCTTAATGCGCGGCGGGCGGGGTGATGCCGGATGACGGGCGGAGAATGCGGCGTCGGCGCAGGAAAAGCCGAGGGAATATCTGGTCTATCTCGTCAACAAAGACGAATCGCAGCGATTCGGTGACTTCCTTCGGAACGTCGCGCAAGTCCTTCTTGTTCTCGGCGGGCATAATCACCATTTTCAGGCCTTCGCGGTGCGCGGCAAGAATCTTCTCCTTCACACCGCCGACAGGCAGCACGCGACCGCGCAGAGTTATCTCGCCGGTCAGCGCGACATCGCGCCGCATCGGCTCTTCGGCGAGCATTGAGACAAGAGCGCCGGCAATCGCAAGACCCGCCGACGGGCCGTCCTTGGGTGTCGCGCCCTCGGGCACGTGCACGTGCAAATCAGTCACCTTGTAAAAATCGGGGTCGATGCCGAAACGCGCCGCGTTGGCGCGGATGTACGACAGGGCGGCCCGGGCGCTTTCCTGCATTACGTCGCCGAGTTTGCCCGTCAGCGTCAGTTGCCCCTTGCCTTTCATTTTGGTGGCCTCGACGGCAAGTATCGTTCCCCCGGCCTCGGTCCAGGCAAGAGCCGTGGCAATACCGACGCCGCTGTCGGCCTCGATGCCGGTTTCGCGGAAGCGCGGCACGCCGAGGTACCTGTCTATGTTGGCCCCGGTAATATTGAACTTGCGTCGCGGCACGCGGAATTTTTTTCGCGCCGGCGCCTTCCGGGCGCGCGACTTCCTGTCCTGCTCCCCGACAATTTCTTTGGCGATTTTGCGGAGAAGCGAGGCGATTTGCTTTTCCAGGTCGCGCACGCCGGCCTCGTTTGTGTAACGGTGTATGAGCAGGTCCATCGCGCCGTTATCGATGTTTATGTTGGCGCCGCTCAGGCCGTGCCGATCGAGTTGCTTCGGGATGAGGTGGCGGCGGGCGATCTGATTTTTTTCAAGCGCCGTGTATCCGGACAGCCGGATTACTTCCATCCTGTCGCGCAGGACGTGGGGGATGGCGTCCTCGAAGTTCGCGGTGCAGATGAAGAAGACGTCGGACAGGTCGAACTCGACCTCGAGATAGTGGTCGCTGAAGGAATGGTTCTCTTCGGGGTCGAGGACCTCGAGCAGCGCGGAAGCCGGGTCGCCGTGATAGTCTTTGGAGAGTTTGTCAATCTCGTCGAGCAGGAAAAGCGGATTCTTCGTGCCGCCCTTTTTGAGCGTCTGGATAACTCGACCGGGCAGGGCACCGATGTATGTACGGCGATGGCCGCGTATTTCGGCTTCGTCGCGAACGCCGCCGAGCGACTTGCGCACGAACACGCGCCCCATCGAGCGCGCGATGGAACGCGCCAGCGATGTCTTGCCGACGCCCGGAGGGCCGACGAAGCAGAGTATCGGGCCTTTCATCTTGTCGGACAGCCGTCTTACGGCGAGGTATTCGAGTATGCGCTGCTTGGGTTTGTCCAGGCCGTAATGGTCTTCGTCGAGAATTTTCCCCGCGTGCTGCAGATTGAGGATGTCATCGGTTTTCTTCTGCCAGGGCAGGCTTATCAGCCAGTCGATATAGTTGCGATGCACGGTATGCTGGGGGCTGAGAGGCGGCGTGCGCGCGAGGCGGTTGTGTTCCTGCAACGCCTCCTTTTCCGCCTCCGGGGGCATCTTTGCCTCCAGGATTTTGCGACGGAGGTCCGCAAGTTCCGCGCGGTCAGGGTCGGTCTCGCCGAGTTCCTCTTCGATGGCGCGCAGTTGCTCCTTGAGATAGAAATCCTTCTGGGTCTTGTGAATCTTGGAGCGGATTTGCGAGTCGATGTCCTTCTGGAGCGTGAGTATTTCCAGTTCGGCGTCGAGCATCTTCAGCAGCGACTTCGCGCGCTTGACGGGGTCGAACATCTCGAGAACCGCCTGACGCTGGATGTTTTTGACGGTCAGGTGTGCCGCAACGATATCGGTGGTCTGGGCGAGCGACGTGGCGTCGCTGAGCATCGCCGAGACCTTTTCCGGCACGAGGGGGTTCAATTCAAGATATGTGTGGAAGCGCTCGCCGAGCAGTCGTTCAAGCGCGAGCGATTCCGTTGTGTGCTTCTCGCTTTCAATGACGCGCCGCACCGCCGCCGCAAGGTAGTTATGGCGGTCAATAAAGCGGGCGATTTTTGCACGTTCGGTTGCCTGCACAAATATCTTCAGAGTTCCGTCCGGCGCGCGCAGACTTTGTATGATGCGCGCCACTGTGCCGACATCATAGAGGTCGTTGTGCTGGGGATAGTCCACCGCCGGGCTTCGTTGCGCTATTACGACGATATCGGTGCCGAACTGAGTGGCCTGCTGGACGGCGGCGATGGAACGCTCCCGCCCGATGAACAGAGGCGCTACGATATCCGGAAAGACGACAAGGTCCCTCAGCGGAACCACCGGCAGTTCCGGCTCGTCCCCGCGCAAGGGTTCCAGGCGGTGTCCTCTCGACTTTTTTCTTTCTCGTGAAGGCAAAATACTCTCCTGCGAATTCTCTTTCGGAGTTATGCACTCTTAAGGCAACAGTCGCCGACGTTGGCGCAAAGTCGGTCAACCCGAGAAGATTAGCGGCTGTCACGCCAGTGTATGGATTATATCAAATGATTCCCTATACGCATAGTTACCTGTCGGGCCCTGCGAAGGCAAACGTTCTGTATGGTCGGGCGGGGGGCTTTCCTCTCGGCCGCTTCTGAACAACAGTCAGGAAATCGTCTCCTTCATATCGAATCTTGAACTCATTCAAACATATCCCACTCGGACAGTTTACCGGAGATAACGATGTTCTTGTTCAGTTGCATAAGGAGCATAATGCCGGCGGCCATCATATTCACGGCGAAACGGGAAAAGCAGGGTGCCTCTTCGGGCCAGCGCAAATCCCCCTCCGCCGATTGCACGACGCAGCAGGCGTTTATTATCCTGTCGAAAGCGGCAGAGATTTCTCCGACAATCGCGCCGGCGGCGGAGGGAAGTTGCGACAGGCGGCAGGCCTGCTCCAGCGCCCGGGACAAAGGCAGGTCCTGCATCACGCCGGAATCTTTGTGTTTCCGCAGCAGTTCGTTCGCCGTTTCGGCAAGCGCCGCCTCGGCGTAATACCGCACCGCCTCGAAGTTCATCGGGTCGTACCTCAACCAGCCGAGCGAGTGCTGGAAGTTGGCCAGGGCCTCCTCAAAACCCGCCGCGAAAAGAAGTTCGTAAACCTGCCTTATCACCTTCGCGTCATAATAACGGGAGTCCTCCCTGACAACGACCCGGCCGACAACATAGAAGCCGACGTTGAAGCGGTGGAAGGCCTGATTGAAGGAGTCGATGACGGGCCTGACCGCGTCCTCGGCCCGGGCCCCGCCCTTGTGGATGTCAAAGAGAAGCGTCAGGCAGATTTCCACGGCGTCCAGAAGATAAATGGATGGCGCCTTCCGGCAGAAGTTTTCAAGGCTGGCGGCGACTCCGAACAGGTCGCCCAGGTACTTTCGGTGCGTCCGGCGACGAAGTTCTTCCATAAGAACGGTCCGTGACCCGGTATCAAGGTGGGAACAGAATATCTGGAGCAGTTCTTCCCGCAGGCCGTCGGGGAAATTGTAGTAGTTGAATGCGAGTTTGTTTTCATACTTCCTTTCCGAATAGGTCGGCTGAAACATTGGAAATCTCCTTTATGCAAGAGCATCGGTGACTGTCACTAATTACGGAATTGACCCCGACTTTGTCGGGGGAGATTCGTAGATTAGTGACTGTCATCCTTTTGCAATGCGAAAGTTGGAGCGTAGAATAGAACCGGTCCCGGGATGCTCCGGGGACAGTCCACGGCGCCCCGATTTCGGTCTTCGACTCATCGGGGCTTGCCCGCCCGAGCCGTAAAGGCTCAGTCTTTACGGCCAGGGGGACAGTCCCCTGCGACCAATCTTACGTCTTGCGTTTGAAGAGAGCGCCCAGAATTGTACCCAACTCTCCGAGGCGAAGCAACCAGGCCGCACACGCAAATGCAAGCAGCCCGCCAATCGCCGGCGCAAACACGCGAGCCGCCCGGAAAAAAGTCCCCTCGTCCGGGATAAAGTTGAGCACGGCCACGCACACGCCCCCCATCGCCGCTGCGACGAGAATGACCTTCCCGGCAAACAGGGCAAGATCCGCGTCGACCAGCGGCTCCCCCCGCCTTCGCAACAGCCAGAGAAGAATGCCGAGATTCGCCGTTTGCGATACGGTCGTTGCAAGCGCCAGGCCGGCCGCGTCGAGCGGACCTATGAGCAGCAGATTGAGAACGAGATTAAGCCCGACCATTGCGACGGCGACCTTGACCGGCGTCTTGCTGTCTTTCCTTGCGTAAAACAGGCGCGTAACTATCTGCAAACTGCAAAATGCCCACACGCCCGAGGCATAGAAGAGCAGCGCAAGCGCGGTCCGCTCGGCGGCGAATTGCCCGAACCGTCCGTGCTCGAAAAACAGACGGATTATCGGCCCGCCCAGAATCGCAAGGCCGACCGATGCGGGAATGGACATAAACAGCGTAAGGCGGAGCGCGCCCGCCGCGGCGTCTCGGAGTTTGCCCCGCTCGTTTGCCGCCGAGTATCGCGAAAACAGCGGAAACACGGCGGTGCCCATTGCTATGCCGATTAAGGCAAGCGGGAACTGCATCAGGCGGTTGCTGTAGAAGAATACGGAGTTGGCGCCGACCTGTCCCATTGTCCGCGCGATGATATTGTCCAGAAGCACGTTCACCTGCATCGGCGCAAGCCCGACCATCATCGGAGCAATGAGCAGAAGTATCTGCTTCAGGCCGGGATGTTTGAAGTCAAAGCAGGGCCTGAGCCGCACGCCCTTACGCAAAAGCGGAGGAACCTGCATCAAAACCTGCGCCACCCCGCCGACCAGCAGCATTACTGCAAGAGCAATGACCTGCCGGTCCGGCGGTCCTCCCAAAAGCGGCGCGACCGCAAACACGCCGGCAATCCAGAACACGTTCAATATTACAGGCGCAAACGCAGGCGCTGCAAAATGGTCCAGGGAATTGAGCATCCCCATCATAAACGCGACGAAACATATCAACGCCACATATGGAAAGAGTATGCGGATGAGGATGAACTGAAGCGAAAGGTCCGAACCGCCGGAAACGATTAACTCAAGGGGTATGCTTATTAATTCGCCCGCGACGACCAGCCCGATGAGCACCACCGCAAGAAGCGTCGCAACCACACTGGCCAGCCGCCAGGTTTCCTCCTTTGACTTATTGACAATATAATCGGAAAAAACCGGCACAAACGCGGCGCTTAGAGCGCCCTCTCCAAGCAGATGCCGAAAAAGGTTGGGCAGCATCCACGCGAAAACAAACGCGTCCCAGTACTCGCTTGCGCCGAAAAGGTGTGCGCCGCCGACGTCGCGCACGAGGCCCAGAACGCGGCTTATCAGCGTGAAAAGCGCGATGATTCCCGCGAAGCGGATTAACCCTTTTTTCAGAGGCACAAATTCCCCTCTCTACGTTTTCCGCGACTGTCACTATCCGCGCCGGAACAGCCATCTCAGCGGCTCTAATCCAGCCGGATAATGCGGCCGGTTATGCGGTCCGCCACATCGAGGATGCCAAACGAACGGTACGGCGCAAAACGCCTGTCCGTCGGCGTGCCGGGGTTAAAGAGCAATATTCCGTTAATTACCTCGTTGAACGGCCTGTGGGCGTGGCCGAACACGATGCAATGAACATCGTCGAATTCCTTTATGATACGCCGCTCCAGTCCGTCCGGCGCGCCGTGGCCGTGTATCAGCCCGATGCGAAACTTCTCCGCCTCGATAACAAGTTTCTCAGGCAGTCCATACGAACGCGGGAAGTGATCCATGTTGCCGCGCACGGCGTGAACGGGCGCGATTGTTTCGAGTTCATCCAGCACCGCGCAGTCGAGAATGTCGCCGCCATGCAAGATGAGGTCAACGCCTTCGAATCCTTGCAGCAATGCGGACGGGAGGTCCGGCGCAGATTCCGGTATATGCGTGTCAGAAACGACTCCGATTTTCATATGCAAGAGCCTCGACAACGGCGAGAATCAGAAGAGAACAATCATACCTGGAAACCTGTGACAAATTTGGGCAGCCGGACTGACATTTTTTGTCAGTTCACGGTTATCCGCAAAACCACAACGTCCTTCTGCGGCAACAGTTGCGTTTCGACGACTTCGCAAGGGGCCAAAGGCACGCTCTTTGCTTTAAGTATACCGTTGCAGCAAAATATATAAAGGAGATTGTGCAAAATAATGCGGCCGTCCGGCATTTTTCCCTTGAAAAAAGAGCCCGATCGTGCCAGACTTAGGGAGTTACGTTGGAGAGCGGACGATGGAGAGACAAAACGACAGGCGGGGACTGTCTGTAAGGAGTTTTACCTGGCCGGCGTTTGTGGGGGCGATATGCATCATCCTTGCAGGCTGCGTCGGCTCACAGCACCCGTATCACACCACCACCGGCAACCTTCCCCACATTTCAGGCCCGCTGAGCGCAAAAGATTCATTTTATTCCTATCCCCAAATCGAGGCGAAACTCACCTCATTGCGCAAGACCTATGGTTCCGGTCACAATCCCTCTCTCATCAAAGTGGCTTCCATCGGCAAGTCATGGGAAGGCCGTGATATTTATGCGATGAAAATCAGCCACAACGCCGAGAAGAACGACCGCGACAAGCCCGACGTGCTCCTTATGGGCGGCATACACGCAAGCGAATGGATTGGAATCGAAACGATGATGTATTTCGCCGAGCGGCTGCTGACCGGCTACGGCGAGGACGATTACATCACCTACATTCTGGACAATGCCGAGATTTGGATAGTTCCGGTTACAAATCCGGACGGGTTTGTTTACTCGCGGGGAAAAGGCGATGACAGGCACCGTCTCTGGCGCAAGAACCGGCGCCCCCTGGAGGACGGCAGCGTCGGCGTGGACCTGAACCGCTCCTTCCCGCACAGGTGGCGTCTGTCGGACGACAGGCCGGACAGCGTTTCAGACGACATCGGCGGCAGCGACAACCCCGACAGCCGTTTTTACCGCGGCGTGGCCGACCCGAACAACCCGCACAAGCGCGCTATGGTCGAAAAGGAAACACAGGCGCTCATCAACCTTGTCGATAACCCGCGCCACAATTTTGCAATGGCGATTGATTACCACTCATACTCTGAGAAGATACTCTACCCCCCAAGTTACTCGCGCGAACTGCCCAACAAGGACCTGGAAACATTCCGGCACATTGCCGAAGGAATGGCGGAACTCATTAACCGGCAGAGAGGCAACGTGCGCGGCGGTCTGCTCACTTCTGAAAACCGGTACGAGGCGATGCATAGCGGCAGGTTCTACTCAAAAGTGTGCACGGGAACCTCGACGGACTTCTTTTACGAAACGCGCGGCCTTATTGCGCTGGGCGTGGAACTTTCACCAAGATTCAGCCTGGCCAACTATCGGAACGGCACAGGATACAAAATCAGCGCGAAAGAAATCGTCCCCGTCGGCGAGGAAAATTTCCCGGCGATGCTTATGGCTGTTGACTGGGCAATCGGCCCCGCGCGCATGGAAAGGATAACAGTCCGCCAGGCGGGTAAAACGGCATACGAGGCGCACTGGAACGCGGGCGGAGAAATCGTTGAATCCGCCGGCGACAGCGCGATAACCGGCAAGGTTGATGTCGCCCTTGTTTTCAGCAAGCCTGTTGTCCTGCACCCGCGCTACGCGCTGGTAAGGAACGGGGTGGGTGTGCGAAACGTCAGCCTCGTCGGTCCCGAGAGTACCGCCTTCAATTCTTCGGGGCCGGGCAAATGGAGCAGGACCAGTTACCAGAACGATACCTTCACCGTAAGCATTAACGTGCCGGAAGCGACCGGAGACCGGTTCAAGTTCGACCTGGCTGCATTCAATATCACTCTGCGAGACAGCAACGGATTTGACCTGGACCTCGAACCGGGCACGCGCGCGATTTACGTCACGGGCGAAGGTTTGTGGGTAAACTACGAGAAAACCAAAGACCACAAGCCGCCGATTAACCGCGAAAAACTCGTCGGCAAGGTTGGACACTGATGTTCTATTGCCGACATCCCGGAAATGGCTGACAACCCTTCAAACAACCAACCTCCCGAAGGCTTCTGCGTCAATCATCCCGACGAGCCCGCCACGGTTTCGTGCGTCAAGTGCGGCAATCGGCTCTGCTGCGACTGCAGGTATTATTTCTACGGCAAGTGGTACTGCGAGCCCTGCTTCACGCACCTGCGCAGGCACGCCGACCGCCGCAACGCCTGGGTGGTGTTCTTTGCCTGTCATCTGCTTGCGACCGCGTGTTTGATGGGCGCTCTCACGGCGCTTGGTTACGAAGAACTTTTCGTCTGGTATGCCGTCAGGAATCCTGTGGAGACGTGGTTGCTTGTTGCGCTGTGGCATATCCCGGATGTCGCGCTCGGATTAGCCGCGATTTCGGCTCTTATGCTTAAGCGCTGGGCGGGAGGAGCGGTCCGGCTTGCCTGCACGATGAGCGCAAGTCGCGCGCTGGCGTGGCTGCTGGCCACGGCCTTCGGCCCGGGCGAAGGCGTTCGCACGCCCGTTATCTATCTCTACGCTGCACTTCTGGTCTATTCGCTGGTTGCTCTCGCTTTTTTCTCGTCCAGAACCGCCCGCGACGAATTCCGCGCCATCCGCCC
>JBDRIB010000278.1:0-7440 GCA_043816375.1 Planctomycetota bacterium
ACTCCGCCCGGGCTGACGAAGAAGCGCTTCCTGTCTTCGTCGAGGTCGTAGCCGATGGCGCTGCGCTCCGGCACCACGACGTCCTTGTCGATGATTGTGCGCTGGATGCGGCAGTGCCTGCCGATTTCCACCCTGTTGAAGAGGATGGATTCGAGCACGGAAGAATATGAGTTAACCCGCACGTCCGGCGAAAGTACCGAGCCCTCAACCTTGCCGCCGCTTATGACGCAGCCGGCCGAGATGATTGAGTCGAGTGCAACGCCGCGTCTCCCGCCCTCTTCGGGTGTCTGGGCGAAGACGAACTTCGGCGGCGGGGCCTGAACGTGGAGGGTGCGTATCGGCCAGTCTCCGTCGTAGAGGTTGAACAGCGGAGAGACGTTCACCAAATCGATGTTTGCTTCCCAGTACGCATCGATGGTTCCGACATCGCGCCAGTATTTTGAAGATTTCTTGTTTTCGTCAAGGAACAGGTAGCAGTATGCCTTGTGGCTGTCGATTATCGAAGGGATGACGTCCTTGCCGAAGTCGTGGCTTGAATTGTCGTCTTTCGCGTCGCGTTCCAGCAGGTCGTACATTATTTCCGAGTTGAAGATGTATATGCCCATCGAGGCGAGGCACTTGTCCGGATAGCCGGGCATCGGTTTGGGGTTGGCTATCTTTTCCTGGAAGCCGATGATGTGATGCGTTTTGTCCATCTCAATGACGCCGAACTGTTTGCTCATCGATATGGGCATATCGACGGCGGCGACGGTAACGTCCGCCTTTTTCTCCAGGTGGAAGGCGAGCATTTTTCTGTAGTCCATTTTGTAGATGTGGTCGCCGGCGAGGATGAGCGTATATGGGCAGTTTTCGCGGCGCGCGGAGTAAATGTTTTGAAATACCGCGTCCGCCGTGCCCTTGTACCAGTCGGTGCCGACGCGCTGCTGGGGCGGTATGACGTCGATATACTGTTCCAGCATGGACGGCAGGAAGTTCCAGCCGCGTTTGATATGCCTCTCGAGCGACGCGCTTTTGTACTGTGTCAGCACCAGCACCTTGTGCAGGTCGGAGTTGATGCAGTTGTTCAGCGTGAAGTCGATGATGCGATAGATGCCGCCGAAGGGAACCGCCGGCTTTGCGCGGTCGCGTGTGAGCGGATGCAGCCGCGCCCCGCGGCCGCCGGCCATTATTACCGTGAAGAGTTCTTGCTGATGCATTGCTATCTCCTCGTTCGTCTTACGGTGACAGTCACCTTACGGGGCGTAAACCCTGTAGTCGATATCCTGGAAAATGTTGTTGTGAGACTCGATATCGCTCAACCATTTGTCGTCGATTGTTCCGTTTCTTATTTCGTCGTGCAGCCGCGAGAACCGGCTGATATGGGTGTTGAAGCGTTTGATGGCATAGGGCACCATCGTGTTAGTCGTGACGATGAACGCCCAGTCGCTGCTCTCCGCCAGCAGCAATTCCCGCGCGGCCTGGTTCAGCGCACGGCGTTCCAGGGCATTTGGGCCGGAATGGTCGCGTGCGAGTTCGACCATCCTGTCTTCGGCCTCATGGAGGTGACGATACATCCACTGATTCGAATTGTTCAGCCAGACCAGGTTGTATCCGCCCGCGCCCCAGGTGCTCATCGTCGGCTGCTGCACCTGGTTGGTCTTGTGGATGTCGAGGTATTCGGAGCAGGTGACAAGGCCGATGCCCTCCTGGTCGTGATGGATTTTCCTGATAAGGTGGTTGAGGAATTGCGGTCCTTCGAACCACCAGTGTCCGAAGAGTTCCGCGTCATAAGGCGCGACGATAATCGGCTTGCGGTCCATCGCCGAGGCCAGATATTTTAACTGCTGTCCCCGGTTGAAAACAAAGTTGCCTGCGTGAGTGGCCACACGTTCGATGGCCGCGGCGTGGTTGTACGGCTGTTTATCGGCCAAATCCACCTCGCCGGTTATTTTGCAGTACTTGATGCCGAGGTTCCGCCGGACACCGTCGGCATGCAGGTACGGCTTGACATATTCATACGCGCCGTCGTAGCCGAGGTCGCGGTAGAACTCGCGGTAATTGGAATCTCCCGGATAACCTTCGCGCGCAGACCAGACCTGCTTGCTCGATTCTATATCACGCGCAAAAGCGGCCACGCCGTTGCGGCAGAACACCGGAGCGAAGGGCCCGTACTTGGGCCTCGGCGTTCCGAACATAATGCCGTGTGTGTCCAGGAAGAAATATCGAATGCCCTCGGCGGCCAGCAATTCCTCGTCGCCCTGGGAGTAGCCGCATTCGGCCAGCCAGATGCCGCGGGGCGCGACCCCGAAATGCTTGCGATAGTTCTTTGCGGCGACTGCGACCTGCGCGCTCCTGGCCTCCCTGCGTATCATCAGGGGAAAGAAGCCGTGTGTCGCGCCGCAGGTTACTATTTCGAGAACTCCGCGCTCCTGGAATTTTTTGAAGGCGTTCAGGATGTTGCGGCCGTATTCTTTCTCGAATACGTCGCGTGCCTCAACGAAGTGACGGAGGTACATCCTGGCCGTGTCGTGAAATTCGGGCAGGCTGCGCGTGCGCTCGACTTCTTTTTCGCCCAGTTCAATCAACTTGCTGACGTGCGCGAGGTATCTCTGCTGGAGCAGGTCATCGGCCAGCATTTCCGCCAGCGGCGGGGTTATGCTCATCGTGATTCGGAAGTCCACCCCGTCCCTGAGCAATCCGTCGAAGACCTGTATCAGCGGGATGTAGGTTTCGCTTATTCCCTCGTACAGCCAGTCCTCCTCCAGGAACCGCTCGTGTTCCGGATGGCGCACGAACGGCAGGTGCGCGTGAAGGACCAGCGCCAGGTAACCTTGTATGTTGTCTTTGTTCATCGTGTTTCGCCGCTGCCGAAGGCCATTACGCTCAAGGAGCCGTATATATTCTGCCCGCTGAGCAGTGCCCCGGAGAAAAGCGCCTCGCTCAGCATCCCCGAGGATACCGCGCCCAGGCTCGCCCCGAGATGAGAGGCGAGGTAGCGACGCTCGTCGAAACTCCCAGCCTCAAGGAGGCTGCGGAACTTGTCGCCGAGTAGCATCCACTCGGCGTCCACGACGTCGGAGACCGTGTTGCGCGGCGTGTGAGCGATGTTGGAACGCGCAATCCAGTAATTATTCGCGCCCATTGATATGCCGATTTCAATGCGATAATCCGTGTCGGGCTCGGCCTTGAACCACCAGTTATCGGCAAACGGGTCGATGTCCTGAATAATGGACCGGTTTCGGGTGATATCGGTCAATCTCAGTTTGTACTGCCCCTCGACTCCGCTCGGGGTCTTCGACGGCCGGTCCGGGTTGCCGCCCGCGACAATCCGTTCGCGCGCTCCGCCGGTGAGTTCCCACTGTGCGGCAATCGTGGTGGGGTCCTGGATGAGGAGGCGTATCTTGTCCACGCCGTATTTATCCGGCAGGGGCGGTCCGTGGTCGAGATAGACCTCCTGCGGCACGGTGTATTTCGACTCTTCCACCTTCTGTTCTTCGGAAGGCTCGAAGCCCTGCAATGAATCGCTGCTCATAACGGTTTCTCCACAATTACGTCAGGGTGACGCGATGCACTAAATCGCCCTCCCAGGCGGCCCCCGGTTCGAGTTTGACGTCCCACAGCAGCATAATCGCCGAACTCTGGTAAAGGCGCTCGAAACCTCCTTCCGACACCGAGACGGTTTCCACCGGACACGTCCAGACCTCTACGGGCCTTTTGGTTTCGATGCTCACCCGTATGCCGCTCCATTCGTCGGCCACGCCGATGCTTTGGAGAGACGGGAAAGCGTTGATTGCTGAAAGTTTGCCCGCGTTATCGGTCTCGGAAGTGAAGTAATACCGGTCCGGCGCATTCCCCGCCAGCATGGCGAGATTAAACTCAACCCCTAATCTGAAGGACGCTTCCACTTGGGCGTGATTGGTTAAACGGTACGCCGCAAGCATACTACCGGGTTCGGCGAAAGTCAATCTCTTTTCGATTTCCAGGTTATAATTGCCGCCGCTTTTTCCCGCGCGGCGAGACGTGAGGGTAACCGGGCCGAGGGCCTCGCCGCCTGTATCGGCCTTGTATTCGGCGCGACTGAAGTCGGCCAGTTCATCGAGTTCGGCGCGCAGGAACTTTTCCACCGTCGCATCATTGCCCAGGATATGGTCAACAAGGCTCTTGCGGGGATATTTGTCGTAGAAGAGTATTTTGTCCAGACCCTTTTCCTTGCTTTGGGTGCTGTCGTGAATGCTTGCCGGCCCGGTACTTTTCTTCTCGCCGGGCGATGTCAGTTTTTCATGATAAGTTTCCAGGCGACGGTTCAGCGTCATCAGAAGATTGAATCCCTTTTCGACCACATCCAGTTCGACAATCTGGCCGCCCTTCGACGGCGAAATGGTGTAGTTAAGCATACCCGTCCGGACGATGATTTCGTCGCGGCCGTCGAAGGTGCAGTCGCGCATCTCAATGTTTTGCGGGGATTCTCCGGTGCGGGCCCTGTCGGCGATTGCCTCCGCCGCGATAAGATGCCTGTAGACGGCGGAGCGCAGGTGCGGCAGGTAAAGCCCGCCGAACACGCCGTGCCAGTAAGGGCAGTTGCACTGTCCCTCATACAGCCGCTTTCTCGCCTCGATGTATTCCTGCGAGTCGTGCGGCAGCGCGTCAACCTTGCCGCTGACGAGCATCATCTTTGCGTACAGTTCGTTCGCCTCTTCGTATTTCGCCTTGAAATTCCGCCAGAATCCGCCCTTGAAAAACTGCTTCGCCGGCGCGAGGCGCGGGTCTTCCTTGATCATTGCCATCACCCGCTCGAAATCCCCGCGCGACTGGATGGGCAGCGCCCATTCCGTCATCTCGCGGTAAGAGGAGTCCGGCAGGTAAATCCTGCCTTTGGGCGGCAGTTTTTCGACGGCTTCGGCGGGCGTAATGATGTTTATCCACGAGGTGTTTTCCGTGAGGGTCGTGAAAAATCTCTCGAGCCAGCGGTCGCCGTAAACGTGCTCGTTGGTCTTGGGCCAGACGCCGAACTTTTCGCCGTCATCGCCGTAAAGCACAATGTTATCCCCCGCCTCGTCCGCGAATTCGGCAAGATATTCAATCGTCTCGACAGGTTCGCGGAAGGGGATTGCGTAGCGCAGTTTCTCGGCAATCGGGAAGACTCGAAGTATCCGTCCCTGGTCTTCGGTGATGTAGAAGCCCGTCAGGTCGTCCTCTTTCAGGCCTGCGTGAAGGAAGTGCGTATCGTCAACGAATGTGTACTCGACGCCGGCGCGGGCGAGGGAACTCGCGAGGTTCTGCTCCCAGACGCGCTCGGCCAGCCACATCCCCCGGGCCTCGACGCCGAAGCGTTTGCGAAGATAGCCGCGCATCATTTCTATCTGGCCCAGGCGGTCCCGTTCCGGCAGCATCGTAAGTATCGGTTCGTAGTATCCGCCGGTCAGGAGTTCAACCTGTCCGCGCTCGACGAGTCCGGCAATCCTGTCTATGAATTCCGGCCGGTTGGCCTGTATCCAGTCCAGCAGGCATCCCGACAGGTGCAGACCGATGCGCACGGCGGGGAAGCGTTCCAGCACGTCGAGGAACGGCCGGTAGGCGTCATCGTACGACGAGGCCATAACGTGGTCGAAGTTACCCGTCGGCTGATGGTCATGAATAACGATGCTGAAGTTTACGCTTTTGGGCATTTCACCGCACCGGAACAGTGCCAAATATCACACTGCCGCCTGTCCGTGAGAGGCGCTTCCGCCGGCGGAAGCGCGGGAGCGCGCCGCGTTATGTTTGCTAATCGCCTTCTTGTAGAGTTTAATATATTCCGCGGCGCTGCGCGACCAGGACCAGTCTTCCTGCATGCCGTTGTGCATCAGTTTTTTCCAGGCCTGCCTGTCCGCAAAGACCTGGAGGGCGCTCTTTATGGTTTTAAGCAGGGCGGCCCCGCTGTATGCCTTGAAGGAAAAGCCGGTCGCCTCGCCGACTTTGAGCGAAGATGTCCTGCACTTCTTTACCGTGTCGGCCAGTCCGCCCGTCTCCCTGACGATGGGGACGGTGCCGTATTTGAGGCTGTACAACTGGTTCAGGCCGCACGGCTCGTAGCGGGACGGCATAAGAAACATATCGCAGCCCGCCTCGATTTCGTGAGCGAGTTTGTTGTCGAAGGTGATGTTGGCCGACAACTTTTCGGGGTACTTCTTCGCGATTCCCGTCAGAAGGTCGTGATATTTCTCGTTCCCGGTGCCGAGTACGACCATTTGCAGGTCAAGCGCCATAATCTTGTCGATAACCGCGGCGATTATGTCCAGCCCCTTCTGCTCCGCAAGGCGTCCGATAAAACCGACCAGGGGAACACGGGATTGAGGCAGGCCGCATTGTTGCCGGAGGGCCTTTTTGCATTTCTCCTTGCCGCCGAGTTTGTTGATGTCGTAGTTTGCGGGGATGAGTTTGTCCGTGGCGGGATTCCAGACGGAATAATCGATGCCGTTTATTACGCCGAAGAGGTCCTTGCTGTGTTCGCGCAGCACGCCTTCAAGCCCGCAGCCGTATTCGGATGTCTGTATCTCTCCGGCGTAGCGTTTGCTCACGGTGTTTATCAATGTGCTGAATACGGCGCCGCCCTTCAGCAGGTTAACCTTGTCATAGAACTCCAGGTATCGATAGTCGAACCAGGACCAGTCCAGCCCGATAAGTTCCATATCGAAATGCCAGAAAAGCCCCTGATAGGCGAGGTTGTGAATCGTAAACAACGAGGCGACGTCTGCAAATGCCGCCTCGTTTTTGCGTGTTGTGGCAAGGTATATCGGAACGAGCGCGGTCTGCCAGTCGTTGCAATGGACGATGTCCACGTTCCAGCCGAAGGTCTCCATCGCTCCCAGCGCCGCGCGCGCGAAGAAGACAAAGCGTTCGCAGTTGTCAGGGTGGTCCCCCTCGGCCGTTCCGTAGAGGCCGTCCCTGTCGAAATATTTGTCCTGTTTGATGAAAAATACCGGCACATTGGAGTCGGGCAGACGGCCGGAGAGGATTTCCGCGGATACGATTGCGTTGCGGACGTTCACCGTTACCGTCCTGCCGGTAGGTATGATATCGAATCGATTCTTTGCGACTTCTCTGTAGAACGGAGTTATGACGGAAATTTCGCAGCCCGCTTTCTGCAGATGTTTCGGCAGAGCGCCCGCCACATCGGCCAGGCCGCCGGTTTTGGAAAAGGGCGCAACTTCACTTGACAAAAAAGCGACTTTCATTGTTTCTCCCTGGCTTAACGGTGACAGTCATCAATCTGCGAATCACGGGAGCGGTAAGACCGCGATTTCGTAATTGGTAACAGCCACCAAAAACGAGTTGACGCTCAATCGGAGGGGCCATTCTCAGCTTTTTATCTCCCGCAGAAACTGCGCGGCGTTTTCGGGAGACACGGGGTTGATGTAGAAATCCGTTCCCCATTCGAAACCTGCGACTTTTGTAAGTCGCGGGATTATCTCAATGTGCCAG
>JBDRIB010000279.1:0-39860 GCA_043816375.1 Planctomycetota bacterium
ACATAATTTATGAAGATGCTTGCCTCCGGGAAACTCGACCCGGTCGATTATCTGTTTTTGTGCGGAGAGAGAGTTAGCCTTCAGGCTGCCTGTATCGTGCAACATGCACGCAAGGGCAAGGCACACATACGGTTAGGGCGCGACGAAATGGCTGGTTCTCGCGGCAGAAAGGGAATTTTCGGACAGAAACCGATGATGAAGTTCATCAAAGCACATTTCCATTCGGAGACGGAAATTGCCGGGGTGAATTTTTTCGAGCGAGCCGTTGCAACCCAAAAGGCCGATGACCGCTGGTTCGCCGATAAGACCAACTCGATGGTATCCAACTACGAGCGACGCGGCCTGATGCGGGACGGAGAGCCGGCCGCGCGCGGCGTTGAACTCGTTAGGCTCTATGGGGAGGAGATGGACGAACTTGCCCGAACCCTCCCGGGAGCCGCCGGAGATGAGCAATTGAAACTGGCAGACGAGCACGCAGAATGGCTCTTCGTGCGATACACTGCCAGGGACCATCTCCCCGAGCCGTTCAAGAAAGAGCAGGAGGAATACGATAAGGTAATCAGGCCGATAATCGATAAGCCGGAGGCCGCACGCTCGCTGAGTGACAAGGCGTTGTATATACTGGCCTGGCTGGAGAAAAAATACAACAAAAAGCGGGCGCTAAAACCACCAAAAGAAGACAGGCAAAAATCAGAGCAGGACTGATTTTTGTTCTACGTAAGCGCTAATATCATAAAGCATTATATCATTCAATAATTAAAGCAGGACTGATTTTCCCGGATGCGAGAATCACGTTGGGCCTGACAATTGTTATACGCTCGTATAACGAGATGCCTCACGTTCCGGCAACGCTGAACAATTTGCTTATTCAGCGCCGTCAGGATTTTGGCGTCATAGTGATTGATACAGGATCGACTGACGGTTCCGTCGAGGTATTCAAGGAGTTTGCTCAGGGACCGGGGAAGAAATACAATTTTGAACTCATCGAGATTCCAGTTGAGGAATACAATCCCGGACGCGTTCTCAATATGGGCATCGGCAAAAGTCCTCACGATATCGTGGTCCTGCTCAATGCCGACGCAACGCCCGTTGACGAGTTCTGGCTGGAGCGCCTTGTCGAACCATTCGCGCAGGACGAGGAAATCGCGGCGACCTTCAGCCGGGTACTACCCCGCGACGATACGAAACCTCTGGTTGTTGCGGATATCGAACGCTTCTTCCCCGAGAAGGGCGAGTTGCCGAAGTGGAAGCACTATGTGCATTACTCGCACATCAGCAATGCCATTCGAAAGAAGTGCTGGGAGGAGCATCCCGTTACGACAGCGTGCAAAATGACCTGCGAAGACGCGGAGTGGGGCCTGTGGGCGCTGCAGAAGGGTTACAGGATACAGTACGTCCCGGCCTCTCTCGTTTATCACGCGCACAACTACACGCTGGGAAGATATTACCGGCGGATGTTCCGCGAAGGAGAAGACAGCGTGCAGGTATTCCGCGACGCGAGGCCGGGTATGTTAAGGGGATTGAAGTCGTTCGCGGGCGCGGTGTTGCGCGACGTTGCGTGGTGTGTCAGGAGAGGACATATCCTCTCGGCACTCTATTCTCCCATCCTTCGAATAACTCAGCAAATCGCGCGCTACAGGGGACAGCGCCGCGGCATTCGGGCCCGCTCGCGCGAGATGAACGTTACTTAAAATGAAAGCGATTTCGTGGTATAATGGACAAGGCGTGGCTTGCATACCCTCTGATGCCATACAACCGGTCGGCCTGCAGCCTTCATCCACAAAGAATACGGAATTAATCGAGGCAGAAAAAAATGTTATTCGAATTATCATTAGGAATTGGAATTACAATCATCATAATTGCATTTTTTGCGGAATATGTTGATTCAACATTGGGGATGGGATATGGAACCACTTTGACTCCTGTTTTATTATTATTCGGGTTTAAACCCATGGATATAGTTCCAGCAGTATTACTTTCTGAATTAATAACCGGGTTGCTGGCCGGTTTTACTCACCATTCCGTGGGTAACGTTAATTTCAAACCCGCAACAATGAATCTGAAAAAAATCTATCTGGCAATTAAAAATCTTGGGGTGTCTGAAAGTTTCAAACTAGGCGTTCCTAACAATCTAAAGGTGGCTTTGTTAATTGGTTCTTGCAGTATCGTAGGAACAGTAATAGCCGTTTTTGTCGCGATAAACATACCAGGTTTTTACCAGAAATTATATATTGGAATACTGGTTCTAATGATAGGAGCGGTTATATTACTCACCCTGAACAAGAACTACGGGTTTTCGTGGAAAAAAATAACCGGATTAAGTTTGATAGCCTCATTTAATAAAGGGATAAGCGGAGGGGGGTATGGTCCTGTGGTTACGGGCGGTCAATTACTGGCTGGAATTGAAGGGAAAAAGGTAATTGGTATTACTTCACTGGCGGAAGGTTTAACCTGTATAGTTGGAGTTGCCGTATATCTGTTAACTAAAAGCACAATAGACTGGAAACTGGCCCCATATCTGATTATTGGCGCGGTTGCATCAGTTCCAATATCAGCAATTACAGTCAAGAAAATTACAACCGGAAAATTGAGATTTATAATAGGTATTGTTACGGTGGTATTGGGGCTGGCTACGCTGGGAAAGCTTTTTTTATTGTAGAAAATCTACCTTCAGTCAACCTGATTATTTAGAAGTCCCGCGCCACAATGCCACGATATCGCTTGACGTATTGATTTCTGCAAGGAAACCCAAAAGGTCCTTCCGCAACTCGGTCATTATCTCAGGGTGCTTCCCGGCAATGGAATTTTCCTGCACAGGTAATTCGGAGAGGTCAAAAAGAAGGTCCTCCGCCTGCTTGTCCCTCTCCGGCATCTCATAATAACCGTCAAAAGACTTATCCCTTATCTCACCCTTGTTCGAAGGATAGAATACCGCGGTATATTTATCCTTGACCACCGTGGCCAGCCCCCCCGCCTCTTTGAGAAACGGGGCGCTCACCGCAAAATCACGGTGCTTCTGCTCCCTGCCTGACAGAATGCCCGCAAACGATTTGCCATGCACGCTCCCGGGGATACCGGCACCCGCCAGTTCAAGCATAGTGGGCATAATGTCCATAGGCTGCACAATCGCGGGACTTCGCCCCGCCGACGCGCCGGGGCAGGATATGAGCAGTGGAATATGACTAATCTCTTCGTACAGCGGGATACAGAGCGGCCGTTCTTCTTTTCCCAGGAGAAGGCACTTGCCGATAATACCATGCTCGCCATGAAGGAAACCATGGTCGCTGGTAAAGAGCACCATAGTGTTGTCAAACAGGCCGAGGTCTTCTATCTTTGCGAAGAGTCTCCCGGCCCAGCGGTCCACAAGCGTGACCTCGGCGGCATACAGCGCCTTGCAGTGCTTCAGTTCCGCTTCTGAAAGAAAATCCGTAGAAGAGTACAAAGGATAGTCAATAACCTCTCCGTTGTAGCCCGGGTCGTACTTATCCACGTACCACTGCGGGGCATCCCACGGCTCGTGGGGGTCGAAGGTGTCAACGTAAAGGAAGAAATTATCCCGCTTGTAGTTCTGCTCCAGCCATTCACAGGCAACGGTCATTGACCTGGCGACGAAGCGGTCTGCTTCTTTCCGCCAGTCGGCCACATTGCGACGGTGATGCTTCTGGATCTTGACAGACCCTCGAATTTTGCTCACGTCACACGGATGCTCGGGAGCCTCCGGATACGTCTTCCACCTGTCGCTCTCCTGTCCCCGTATCCATTCGAATCCGTCAAAACCACGGTCGTAATGATATCCATCCTTAAGAATATGGGGACAGTCGCACACCATCATGCTCGCATAACCCTGTTTGCCCAGGACTTCCGGCAAAACGATTTCTTCCAGACCTAAAGGAGCCCATCCAGTGTAACTTGATGCAAACCGGCCTGTCAGGAGGTCCCGTCGGTGCGGCACGGTGGGGAAACTGCCAATATACGCCCGCTCGAACATCAGGGCTCGCGAGGCAAACCTGTCAATATGGGGAGTGCTTATCCATTTGTTGCCATAGCACCCCAGATGATCCCGACGAAGGGAGTCAGATACTACCACAATGAAATTCATATATAATGCTCCTCCCCTTGAGACACAAACAGCAATATGACCATCAATGCCGACTGCTTATACCCGCGTCCGCTAACCGACTATGCCCCATTCTTTCAAAACGTCACATACCGCCGGGGGCACGTATTCTTCCAGTGATTGTTTCGAAGCGATTCTCTTGCGGATATCGGTGCCGGAGATGGTCGTAATATTTTCCGGAACATCAACCGTGTTCACATCGTACCCGACTTTGCGCCCGATATTGACGGAGGCGATGTCTACCAGAGGAAACGCGACCACATCCCCCTTCTCCACTTCCTTCTGGAATGTCCTATTGATACATTCCAGCGTCAATGGAACCGAAAAAGGATTTTCATCGCTTACCGGACAATCCCGCACCGCTACCGCCACTTTTGCTCCGTCGGACAGTCCCTTGCGTATAATATACTCATGGCCCTTATGAAAAGGCTGCCAGCGCCCGATGAAGAGCGCGTATCTGTCATTTTTCTTTGTTTTGGAGATATGCCGGCATAGAGATTTGATGCTCTCTTCCGCTGACATTTTTTCCGTGTCAATCACCAAATCCGCATCCACGGGTGGTTCGTAAGGTGAATCAATGCCGGTAACTCCGGATATCTCGCCGCTTTTCATCCTGGCATAGAGTTGTTTGGGGTCCCGTTTGATGCACTCCTCAACCGAGGCTTTCACGTAAATTACATCTACTGACCCGCATATGGTTTTCACCATATCACGAATGCTTTCAAGGGGCGTAATGCAGGAGACCACCACATCCGTGTACTTGCTCAGATGCCGCGACAAATGAGCAATACGCCTCAGGTTTTCCATTCGGTCGTCTATGCTGAAACCAAGATTGCCGCACATTCCCTTCCGAAGGTTGTCCCCGTCCAAAACATCCACAATTAAACGTTGTGCGACACCTTTGGCAATCGTCGTTTTCCCGGCGCCGCTTAGACCTGTCATCCAGTAAATCACGGCAGTTTCTCCAAATATTGGCCTGTCAAGGAATCCTGAAACAATGCACGCGGACCCGCCTCTTTTTAACCCTTCCGGTCTGACTATGTCGCCAAAACACACATTCGGCTTTTCACCGGCAGGTTCAATCTTTCTTTTCCAAATCCGGTCTCTTCCGCCCCATCTCTCATCCTTTGACCATCTGCCGTCAAAGGCCGTAACAAATAAAGACAGTCATAATATACCAAATATCCAGTCTCTGCAAGAACATTTCACGGGTTCCCGCTTATGCGCTTATGCTTATTTCAACGAACATACCCCGCGCACGGTCTCGCGATTCCTGGCTCTCGCGCATTTTCTGAGATATGCAGATGCTGCTGCGCTGATATGAAAAACGGTGGTGATAATTATTGAAAATTGAATGGATAATGAAAACGCGAAAGGTGACTGTCACCAATTACGGAGCGCAGCCCCCCCCGATTTATCGGAGGCCAGCTCGTAGATTGGTGACTGTCACCTTTCCATACGTTCTTTATCCAATCAAGGTTCAATAAGAAGGATTCAGGAACTGAATACCACTTATCTCTTAAAAGCATCCGGAACGGGACTTGTTACAGCGACGGCATAACGAACGGAACAGCCGGGCCGCCCTGCCTGCCTGTTCATCTTTCGGCAGAAGTCCCGCGCCACAATGCCACGATATCGCTCGACGTATTGAGTTCTGCGAGGAAACCCAAAAGGTCCTTCCGCAACTCGGCCATTATCTCGGGGTGCTTCCCGGCAATGGAGACTTCCTGCGCAGGTGATTCGGAGAGGTCAAAAAGAAGGTCCTCCGCCTGCTTATCCCTCTCCGGTATCTCAAAATAACCGTTAAATGACTTATCTCTCATCTCCCCCTTGTTCGAAGGATAGAACACCGCGGCATATTTACCCTTGGCTACCGTGGCCAGCCCCCCCGCCTCTTTAAGAAACGGGGCGCTCACCGCAAAATCACGGTGTTTCTGCTCCTTGCCTGTCAGAATGCGCGCAAATGATTTGCCCTGCACGCTCCCGGGAATATCGGCACCCGCCAGTTCAAGCATAGTAGGCATAATGTCCATAGGCTGCACAATCGCAGAACTCCGCCCCGCCAGCGCACCCGGGTAGGATACGATTAGCGGAATATGATTAATCTCCTCGTAGAGCGGAATACAAAACGGCCTTTCTTCTTTTCCCAGGAGCAGACACTTGCCGATAATGCCGTGCTCGCCATGCAAAAAACCATGGTCGCTGGTAAAGATTACCACAGTGTTATCAAACAGGCCGAGGTCTTCTATCTTGTCGAAGAGGCTGCCGGCCCAGCGGTCCACAAGCGTGACCTCGCCGGCATACAGCGCCTTGCAATGCTTCAGTTCCGCCTCTGAAAGGAAATCCGTGGGAGAATACCGGGGGTGGTCAATGACCTCTCCATCGTAGCCGGGGTCATACATATCCACGTACCACTGCGGGGCATCCCACGGCTCGTGGGGGTCAAAGGTGTCAACGTAAAGGAAGAAATTATCCCGCTTGTAGTTCTGCTCCAGCCATTCGCAGGCGACGGTCATCGACCTGGCGACGAAGCGGTCTGCCTCTCTCTGCCAGCCGGCCACGTTGCGGCGGTGATGCTTCTGGAGCCTGGCGGACGATCGAATCTTGCTCGCGTCACACGGATGTTCGGGGGCCTCCGGATACGTCCTCCACCTGTCATTCTCCTGTCCCCGTATCCATTCGAATCCGTCAAAACCACGGTCGTAATGATAGCCGTTCTTCAAAAGATGCGGACAGTCGCATACCATCATACTTATATAGCCTTGTTTGCCCAAAACCTCCGGCAAAACGACTTCTTCCAGACCCAAAGGCGCCCACCCTATGTAACTCGATGCGAACCGGCCTGTCAAAAAATCCCGTCGGTGCGGCACGGTGGGGAAACTTCCTATGTATGCCCGCTCGAAGAGCAAGGACTTTGAGGCAAACCTGTCTATGTGAGGAGTGCTTATCCATTTGTTGCCATAGCACCCCAGATGGTCACGCCGCAGGGTATCGGATACCACCACGATGAAATTCATTCAGGTTGCTCCTCCATCTGAGATGAATCAAAAAGTATGGGAGAGGCGGTATGTAGTAAAAAAAAATAAGAGGCACTAAGCGCGCCCCTTCTCCCCGTCATTAGATTTTAGGGGTATTTACTTGACTCCACATCCCCCAAGGGATTGTGGTTTTGAACAGAGTGAAGCCACAATAAATTGCGCTAAGTTGAGCCAAGTGAATACCCCTATTAGATTTTGTCGTCACTTCCTCTTGCGGCGTCTGATTGCCATTACTATTCCGAGAATTCCGGTTGATGCCATCAGAAGCGTTCCCGGCTCGGGGATGTGATACTCGGTTACATCGTAGGTTGCTACAAAACCCGTCGATACACCCGCAACAAGATACCCCTCGTAGTATTCACTCACTGCTCCTATTGGGTATCCGCTTGGCCTGGGATAATCAGCAATTTCGACGGGATTGGTTGGGTCAGTGACATCCCATACGTGCATCACCTGGTTGCCGATGTTCCATCCCTCCCACGTGAACACATATTGCAGCCCGCTTTCGTTCTTGGGCCCTAGCACCATGCTGTATGAACCGTTCAAGTCTTCGCCCGGTGTAAATTCATATGAATAAATCTCGCTTATATTACTCGGATCGCTAACGTCAATTATAT
This sequence comes from Planctomycetota bacterium, assembly GCA_043816375.1. Classification (GTDB taxonomy): domain Bacteria; phylum Planctomycetota; class B129-G9; order B129-G9; family B129-G9; genus JBDRIB01. The sequence continues at coordinate 7,773 of JBDRIB010000279.1, forward strand.
GGAACCCGAAATCACCACCTGCAAGATAAGCGTAGCCGTCACGAAGGACAAACCTGCAGACGTCCGATTTCTCCGGCTGGTAAACTCCGTCAAGATAAACAGGACTTGTGGGGTTGCTGACATCAATAGTGTGAAAACCCCCGTATCCAAAACTGGTATACATAACATCACCGGAGACATAAGACATCATTACACTGCCAGGCTCTGTGGCGTAGGTATAATCTCTAAGTCGAAATGTCCCTACTTGCTGGATATTGTTCACGTCTCCTATATCAAGAATCTGTGTCTCGGCGGCCCAGGGAGTGTAGTAAAGATAACTATCTTTCAGCACCAGAGACGCCTTGTCCTGTGTAGGAGTATCAAAATACTCCCAGCCGCCGACAAGCGAAATATTGGCGGGGGCGTGAACGTCGAACACTCTTACACCATAATTCTGGTCCACCGTATACAAATAATCGCCATTGAGTACCGACGTCCAGTGACTCAGGTCTCCACCTGATAATTTCATATGCCCCAGGAGTTGTATATCGGTCGCATCACTTATATCCAGCACGTAAAGACCGTCCGTGCCTGCCGGAGCATATACAGTGCTGCCTTCCACTGTGACATAGCCGACATTATCGCTAACCCAGTAGGTATCAGCCACAGAATATGCTGAGGCAGAAACACCACAAGCGAGCAAAGAGATGATTGCGAACAGCGGAGTAAGGATAGCTTTTGAGTTCATTCTGCCGTCTCCATGATGGAGGGCGCCAATATTGTAGCCCAAATAGGTTAAGATAGACCGTATAGTGTATTCTAGCATAATAATGCTCCAAAGTCAAATCAAAATGCTTTGCCACGGCAAATTGCCAAATTCTCTTATCAAAGCGCAAATGCCGTTCCATTCACGCCCGGGAATCTGAGCGCGGCAACCAATTGCCCGGCAAAAGGTTAGAAATCGCCAGGCGTTGGTTACTTATATCCTCATATAACTAGACACATAACCCGCCCAAAAGTATGCAAAAATCTTCCCATTTTTTCGGCGAAACGGGGTAGAAAGCAGGAATACGCCTGTACAGGCGTTTAGCGGGAGAACTCTTCCGGCGGGGCGTATCTCTGGCGGGGATGAAACAGGAAGGATTTCAGGACGGCAAATGCCCAGCGAAGACTGCCCGGTGCGAACAGCCAGGCGGCGAACCTGCCCAGCATCTTAAGTTTCTGCGTGAGACCCTTGGCAAGAGCGATACTTTGTACCCAGCCCGAAAGCCTGCGCCTGTATGTCGCACGGCCGACCCGCCGCATCCACCACTGCCAGGATATTCCGGCGGCAAGCGGACTCGATAACTCGTCTAACCATTCTCGGAACCGTTCCCGCTTTTCAGCATCCAGCGGCACCGGCTGGTAGTTGTCGTTAATGCGTATCGGCAACATATCATATGACGAGACGGAACCGTTTTCGAATTCCAGTTTCAGGGCAGCCCCGAATCTCCATTGGTTTTTAGCGCTGCTTTGGAAGAAATTGAAGTTGCCCAGCGAGTAAAAGATGTATTTGCCCCTGTAAATCTCAACCCCCTGAACAACGTGAGGGTGATGTCCCACGACTATGTCCGCTCCTGCGTCTATCAGTGCCCTGCCGAAGGCCTGTTGCTCCGGAGATGGGAAGTAAGCACTCTCAGCTCCCCAGTGTGGTGAACAGATAACAATTGAAGCACCGGCCTGTCGGGCCATAGCAATAGCCCGACGCGCGTCCTCTAGGTCAAGCGAAGGAACAAAGGTCTCAGGCCCGGCCATCGACCCGGTCAAAGCCATACCTATAAAGGCAATCTTCGCGCCCTTCACCTCAATCAGAGCAGGGCCAAGACTCTCCTCACGGCTGAGACCGGCGCCTGTGTGGGCGATGCCTGCACCGTCGAGGGAGGCAATCGTATCCCCGACGCCCGCCGCGCCGTAGTCCAGAGTGTGATTGTTGGCAAGGCTGACTGCATCGAACCCCTCGGCTCCGGTTAAATGTCCGAGATTCTTAGGCGGAGTGCAAATATGTATCTGCGAGTGGGGCGCCCTTTCCCTCTGCTCCGTCAGGACGGTTTCGAGATTGCAGAAGGCGGCGTCGCATTCCCCGCGAATCCCGGCGACATACTCGAAAGGATTTCCGCTTTCTTCAGACGTTCGCGCCATAGTATCGCCTGCGATGAAAATGGTAAATCGGCTCATAGCAACTCCTGTGAATTATTCGGGGCGGTATTTTTTCGGCACGAGAATCGACATTACAAATTTCATACCCGGTATTTTCGCGTTCCTGAAGTACCTGGTTTCGTCAGGGCCGAACAGGCCAAAGATGCGGGCGCCTATTACCATAAGAACGACGGCGAGAATCAGAACAGGTATAAGGAGGGCCGCTCCGCCTACGTCCGGCTCCCCGAAATTCGCCGCGCCCCATTCCTGCGCAACCGGCCAGAGAAACCTGACCGGATACAGCAGCACTACCAGCGAGCAGGCACCGACGGACCTGAGAAAGAACCGGTACGGAAAATAAAAACCGCCGACAATCCTGACGGCCAGAGTCATCATAATTGTAGTAAAAACGAATGAAGCAATGTAATGCGCGTAAATAATCGTTTCGAGACTCGGCCAGGAATATAAAAACAGGCTTATCAGGCCGATTTCCCCAATCCCGCAAAGAATCCGCGCTATGATGAGCCGCTGTGCCTTCTCAAGAACATTCAGGCCGGCCGCTATGGGTATGACCAATATCAAGGCTGTGCGAATTGGAAGCAGCGCCGTGGCCAGCCAGCCCGCTTTCGCACCCAGGTCTCCTGAAAGCACGCCAAGCGCCTTGTCGACAAACAGAAGTCCCGCCGCCATCAGCGGCACTACCATCAATATCATCAACTTGTAATATGAATTGAGGAGCCCGGGCAGGCGGGTCCTGTCCTGATAATACGCCTTGGTCAGCATCGCCGTTACAAGCGGAATAATGGCCAGAGTAAGAAACGAAAACCCCATTCGCGGCATAAACACGGCAAGGTTGTACATCCCGACGGCGCCTTCCTGCCGGCGAAGAAAATAGCCGACCAGGAACACTACTATATTCTGCCCGAAGACCAGCATCACGAGATTGTTTGATACCACCGCCCCGGAATACCGGAATATCCGGTAGGCGGTAACGGGCTCCTCCTCATCCTGTTTCGCGCTCATACGCCTGAACTTCAGGCGCGGCAGGCCGCCCGCAAAGACCAGCAACATCAACGCATAGCCGGTCGCCTCGCCGGCAAGACCGCCGGTGACCCCCCATCCTAAGACAACTATATAAACATAACTCGCCGCAGGGAACGTCGCGGCACCCACGACCGACATCAGCGCCACAAGTTTTACCCAGTATGCCGCCACGTAACCCTGGCGCAGCGTCTCCTTGAATATGGTTATAGCCCCCAGTATCACCGTCATTATCAGGGCGAAACCGAACCGCACGCTGAACAATGTATCCAGCCAGCCCCGCAGGAGAATAAAGCCCGCGAACATTGCGCCTATCGCAATGCACTGGATTAAAATGAGTCTGACCAGGAGCCTTCTGAAGCCGCTTGCATCGCCGCGCGCCGACAGTTCCGCTCCGAAGCGCAGCGCCGACTCGCTCAGACCCAACTGCCCAAGCAACCATATATACCACCACATATTCTTCAGCAGGCTGTATTCATCCCACTCCGCCTCCGTCATTGTCCGCGTAAGGATGGACGTTGCGACCATCGCCATCACCATCACGAAAATCCGCGCACCGAGCGTCCACGGGGCCAGTTTCGAGAACGTGCCGGTGACGGTTTCGTCATTTAAACTACTATGATTTTTTTCTTCCATATGGAAATTTTATGACAGAATCAATCAAAATCAAAACACTCAGATATGAAGGCAGCCGTGTCAAGTTTCCCTTCTATCCACCGCCTGTGCCATAGGAAAAACCCCATCAGGGCAAGCGTCTGAAAGCGTATGTCGGGCTTTCCCTTTTCATGGAACCGGATAATCCGCTCCAGTTCCGACGGGTTGAACAGAGCCTTCGCATCCGGGGCGGCATCCTTTATCACTCTTCTCAGTATCCGCGGCATGGCTATCTTCATGTGTTCATCCACCGGAACTCCTGAGCCGGCCTTCTTCCGATGGATTATCTCATCGCTCAAGACACCCTCCACCGACTTCTCGATAAGGAACTTGTGGCTCATGTTCTTTATCTCGTACGGTGTGGCGAACGCGAACTCAAGCAGATCCTTGTCCAGGTACGGCTCGCGTAACTCAACGCCACCGGCGGCAGTACTTATCTCCGTGACGCGGTCCATGCGGTCCGTAACGTTCATCAGGTCGACCAGGTACATCGCATCGCGGGTATGCACATCCGCCCGGGATTGTCTGGCGTGATGATAAACATTGCCTATGTAATCATACGACCAGGGGTCTTCGCTTCGCTTCCACACTTCCCTTGCCAATAGGGCCTCTTTCGCCCTGCTGCAGAACCCCGGTTTATGCACCCAGTACATCTCGTATCCCCTGCCCAGGTTCCTCCAAAATTCCCGCCGGTGATTGATGACCACCTCATCGGGTCCCCCTTGCAGTATCGTCCTCTCCGCCGCCCATGACATCAGGCGTCTTATTACCCCCGGCAATCTCAGGCGGGAATCCCACTTGGCAGGAATATCTATCATCAACTTCGGCATAACCCCGGACGAATACATATAAGACGGCATGCCCGAAAAGACCACCTTTGCGCCGTTTTCCCGGCTGATCTCGGCCACAGGAATCCAGAACAACAGGTGCGGAAGCACAAGGTCGTCCATAACACTGTCAACGAAGCGGGCTAAACTATGGGGCAGGTCCTTAGGCTCCAGGAGGAATTCGTGGTGCGTCACGCCCAACGCCTCGGCGGTTTCCCTGGCGTAATGTAAATCCACCAGTTCATCCTGGCCGGCGTTAACTCCCTTGGGCAGCCGCATGTCGTACGTAACGGTGTGTACCCTTCCGGGTGCAACCGCGGCCGCCACGCTGCCCAGCGCGGCGGAGTCTATCCCCCCAAGTGGGACTCCCACCATACCCGGATTGTTACATCTCTTCTCCACCGCCCTGCGCAGTTTTTCTTTGAACGCTTCTACATAATAAGACACTTCCCTGCCTTTGACCAAATCCACTTCCAGCGGATTCCAATAGGTCTCCCGGCGCAGGCCTGAATGGTCTATGCAAACAAACGTCGCCTGGGGCAACTTGCGTATGTCTCTGAACAACGTCCGTGGGGGAGGCGTGAAAAGAAGAGTCATATAGTCGAGGAAGGCCTGCTCGTCCAACTCGCGTGTGACAGCCGGATTGACGAGCAACGCCCTCGGTTCAGAGGCAAAGAGGCACCGTCCACCCTTTAGTGCATAATACAGCCCCCTGACGCCGCCGCCGTCTCGCACCAGGTAAAACCTCCAGGCACTTGTATCCATCAACGCAAAGGCGCACTCGCCATCTATCATGCGGAAGGCGAGCGTGCCTTCCAGCCTGAAGAGTTCCGCAATCAATTCGCCCTGCGTCTGCGGCGGAGGGATCGAGGCCTTCTTGCTCACGCGCTCCGATAATTCCTTGAAGTTGTATATCGGCCCGTCACTGACAACCCATATCTTGCCGGCGGAGTCGCACGCAGGCTGGCTGCCTGAAGGGTCCCAATTGATTGTCACCAGGTCTCTGCGTGCTAATCCAAATGAACCATCCTCCGCAAGATAAATCTGCTCTCCATCGGGTCCTCTGTGTTTCAAAATGTTGCTCATTGCTTGAAGGTCGGCCCGCTCTACAGGCCTGTTAGTCGAATTTGATAAGTTAACAATTCCACATATGCCGCTCATATTTTACTCTCCTAACCAAGAAATATATATGTCAGCCCTGCCAGCCTTGGCCACAAACTCCGATGCGCGAGCGTCCACGGGGCCAGTTTCGAGAACGTGCCGGTGACGGTTTCCAGCGGCTGGATGTCTTCCTTGTGAGATTCTTTTTCGGAGTTCATAACCGGGGGTGCATCCTGCTCAGGACTGCCTGTTAGTTCCGGTCACCCACATATCATACCACTTCGTCAATATGTACAGGGAAAGCAGATGCCAGGTCAAATCAATCCTGCCTTCCCGGTGCAGTTCGCAAAGGTATTGAATGCGGGCCAAATCGAATATGTCGAGTTTCCTTATCTCCGAGGAGTTCAGCGCCTCCGTAACGGCGCCCGCTATCTTCCTGTTCAGCCATCCGACCATCGGCGTCGTGAAGCCCACCTTGGGCCGGTTAATCACCTCTTCGGGCAATACGTCTTCGACCGCCTTTCTCAACAGATACTTGGTCACCTTGTCCGGCCTGATTTTGAAACGCACCGGCGACTGAAGCGACAGTTCCAGAATGGACATATCATAAAAGGGCGCCCGAGGCTCCATTCCGTAACTGCCGTATATCTTCTCGTTTTCCACGTTGTAAAGTTCGCCGAGCCAGAACGGAAAGTCCATCAGCATCATCTCATCAACAAGTTCGCCGTCGGCACACGAACCCCTTATTTTGTCCAGATACGGACTGACAAGCGAATAAGAATCCTCACCCGCAACAGACTCCAGAAACGCCGGAGTAAAAAACTGCCTCTTGAACGCCTCGGGCATCGTGAACGCCTTGCCGCAGTACAATTCGATTCCGCGAGAAAGATTATACAGGTTCCATTTCGCGGAGAACGGTCTCCAGGATTCCTCGTGCTCGCGGGATGTGACTCGTTGCAGCCACCGGCCAAATACAAGCAGGGGCCGAGGCAGACGCCTTATTTTGCTCCACTTGCCGCCCAGAAGCCTCGCAATATCGCCGTAAAGCGACGAGCCGTACATTATCGTGTCGCTTCCTTCTCCGTTAAAGATTATTTCTATGCCCTCTGCCGCCGCGGCACGCGAAACGAGATTGGTCAGCCCCATCTCCGAGGTGACTATTGGCTCTTCCATCCGGGCCAGTGCCTCTACCAGGCCGGTAAAATACTCGTCCGACCCCACACGCAGTTCGTGATGTTCCGTGCCGACTTTTTCCGCAACGGCCCGCGCATAAGCCGCTTCATCGAAATCTCTCTGAATTTTGCCCCAACTCTCGTCCATCCCGAGGCAGAACGTGTGAAGCGGGTGGTCGATAACTTTTGCCACAAGCGCCGTTATGGTGCTGGAGTCCATTCCGCCGCTGAGAAAAGTACCGATGCGTTTATTCTCCAGCCTTCTCGCTATCGCCTGATTCAGCCGGCGGCGGAGTTCTTCGACAAGTTCTCCCTCATCCGCCTCCACCGTCTTGCGCAGCATCCAGGGGCCCCAGTAGTTCACGCTCACGGGAACGCATTTTTCGTCTATCAGGACATAATGTCCCAGGGCAACTTTGCAGATGTCTTTGAAAGCCGTATAAGGCGGAGGAGGCGCGCAGAATGTCAGGAAATGATATACACCCCTGGGATTGATGGCGCGTGATTCAGGCACAACCCGCAGCAAAGGACGTATGCGCGTCGAGAAATAGCATACGCCCGCTTTAATCACATAATACAGCGGTTTCAAGCCCAGCCTGTCCCGTACCAGAAAAATCCTCCCCGCTTCTTTCTCAATTACAACGCCTGCATACTCCCCTTCGGGATAACCGAACCCCTCTACTCCGTGCCCGGCGAAAAGTTCCGCCATTACCTGCGCGGGTGCGGCGCTCGACAGCGCCTTACTGCCCAGGCGTTCCGAAATATCCGGGATATTGGTTATTATTCCGTCAACAAGCGCAATCACCTTCCCGTCGGCACTCGAGACCGCTGGGTGCGACGCATCAGCCCGGCCCGGCTCTGTCTCGCTGAAACAGCCCATCGCCGCCCTTCCGTCATTACCGGCATAAACTCCCCCGTCATCCCGAATCGAATCCACTCCGCACATCGCGGCAAGCGTTGATGTATCAATCGGCGGACCATCCCGGCTTAATCTGATTGCGCCGCATATTTCGCTCATATGTGCTCTTTCACTCAGGTATCCAACGCGTCAAAAACATCTTTTATCTTGCCGCTGACCTCGCGGAAGCGGTCCTGGTCTTTTTTTATTGCAGCCAGGATGACCGGTTTCAGTTCGTCCCGCCTCGACCAAATGTCATCGACGCGCGTTTCCAGCGATTCGTAATTTACCGTATCGTAATCGCCGGCAGGCTCGATGCCGAATTTGCCCAGGAATGTCTTCACCTTCCCGCTGCCGCGACCTATGCCGACAGACGGCACGCCCGTGACCGCGCCCAGAATTATCAAATGAAGGCGGCTGCTGATAATCAGGGACAATCCGGGCAGGAACGCCATCACTTCCTCCGGCTCATAATAAGTTTCCTTTAACACGTGAGCGCTATCTTTCTTCGACATACCACTGCGGATGCGGACGCCGACCTCGGTGTCGGTAAACGGGTTCATCGGAAAGAAGACGATGTCCGCGCCGTGATTTTCGACGATGTGGTCGCAGACCTTCGAGACGGCCTCCAAATCCTTTACAATTTTCTGTGACGCTATGCACACGGCGACGAGGGGACGGGATATGCTCTCCAGGCCGTTTTCCCGGGCAATGCGCGTTGCGCCTTCTCCCTTCGCCGGCTCAACGGTCGTCGCGGCGTCGCCGACCACGTGAAGAATATCGCCGGGAAGGCCGTAACCCATCATAGTCTTCCTTGTCTCATCATCGCGCAGGAGTATCAAATCCGCCGCTCGCAGGCGTCTCACTATCTCGGCGCGAATCGTCCCTGTCATAATGCCCTCTGCGATTCTGCGGAAATCAACCAGGCCGAGAGTGATTTTGCTCGCGCGGCCCAGGAGCCTCGTCTTCCGGCCATCGTAAAACCTGTGCCTGTAAGGCCCGCCGCCCGTGCCGTAGATGACCGTTTTTTTGCCCAGTCGCTGGGAAGTCCGCAGGCCGGTGCACATATAGACGGGATAATCGTGCAGGCCGGTCGCCCCGCCGTGGATGTACACATCCGTGTTGTGGTGCGCGGCCTTTACTTTATCGTCCCAGAGGGGCTGTTTGGTCTTTTCGTCCCAGGAGAGCGGAACGCCGCGGACATTCAGTTTCTCTGCGGTCTTTTCGGGACTGGTGGTGATAACGGTTATGTCGAGGCCTTCCCTCATCCGGCGCAACTGGCCCACTATACCGGCCAGTATCGCTTCGTCGCCGATGTTGTTCGTGCCGTAGGGAACTCCGCCGATAAGTACTTTTGTCATACGGTTCGTCTCTGTTCTGGTTTCCGGTCGTGTGTAAATAATCGGCAGTTGACGAACCAATCTATAAAGGGTTATTGTTCTCCCTTGCGTTTCGCTTTTTTCGCGGCCTTCTTCCTCCGCGCCAGGTCCTGCCAGTATGCAATGCGCTTCGCGATCTCCCTTTCAAATCCAACCTCCTTCGGCTCGTAGAACGCCGTTCCCTTGAGTTCATCAGGGAGGAACTGCTGTCCGGAGTAGCCCTCCGGCAGGCTGTGTTCATAAACGTAATCTTTGCCGTATCCCAAACCTTTCATCAGTCGCGTCACGGGATTGCGTATGTGCAGGGGAACCGGCAGGGGTCCGCTGCGGCGAATCTCCTTTTTCACCTTGCCGTACGCCTGGTATATGGTGTTCGATTTCGGCGCGGTCGCCAGATACACGGCGAGTTGCGCAAGCGCGTTGTCGCACTCCGGCATTCCGACAAAACGCACCGCCTCCATCGCCGCTATAGCCAGAGGCAGCGCGTGCGGGTCGGCGTTGCCGACGTCCTCCGAGGCGAAACGCACCATCCGCCGCGCGATGTACAGAGGGTCCTCCCCCGCCTCAAGCATCCGTCCAAGCCAGTATAACGCGGCCTGCGGGTCCGAGCCGCGCAGGGACTTGTGCAGCGCGCTGATTATGTTGTAATGCTCCTCGCCGGTCTTGTCGTACAGTAAAGCGCGCTTCGCAATGGCCGCTTCTATCAGCGGCACGTCGAGTTTTTTCTTCTTATCAACCTTCGCCTTGACGGCCGCCAGTTCCAGGAAATTCAGCGCCGTTCGCGCGTCCCCGTACGATGCCGATATGATGAAGCCGCGTCCTTCGGGAGTAAGTTTCAGGCGCTCGCGGCCAAGCCCGCGCTCCCCGTCGGCCAGCGCGCTGTCGATTATACCGCCCAAATCTTCGTCGGTCAGTTGCTTCAGCACAACGACCTGGCAGCGCGAGAGGAGAGGCGGGTTGACCTCGAACGACGGATTCTCGGTCGTCGCGCCGATGAGGGTTATCGTGCCGTCCTCGACACTGTGCAGGAACGCGTCCTGCTGGGCCTTGTTGAAGCGGTGAATCTCATCGATAAAGAGAACCGTACCGCGCTTCTCCAGGCGCAGCGACTCCCGCGCTTGTGCAATGACGGCCTTTACGTCCTTCACGCCGGACGTTACCGCGCTGAAGCCGACGAAATGCTTGCCGGTCATATTCGCGGTCACGTATGCGAGGGAAGTCTTGCCGCTCCCCGGCGGCCCCCACAAGATTACGGATGGCAGGTGGTCGCGTTCGAGCGCGGTGCGCAAAAAGCCGCCCTCTTTGAGGACCTCTTCCTGGCCGAAGAATTCATCGAGCGTACGCGGACGCATCCTGTCGGCCAGCGGCGCGTTGACCTTGTAATACTCCAGGAGATTTTTTTCGAACAGGTCAGGCATAACGCTGCAAGGAAAGTTACAGGTTACAGGTTTCAAGTTTCAGGTAACGAGAAGCGGTTTACCTGAAATTATCAGTCAATGTTTGCGGCAGACCTGCAACCGAAAATTATCCGGTCAAAAAAGCAATAATACTCATATTTTCAAGAATTCTCGCACCTTAGGCGGCCAATGTCAATTCCCAAAACCGCGACACGAAGGGGTTCGTTCCTTTCGTAGCACGGTTTTTGTGCTTGAGAAGGATTGGGTTTGTTGGTATAATAACTATGGTTGTCTTTGACATTTTCGAGACAAGAAAGGAGAAGAATAATGAAAAAAGCAGAACTTGCGGAAGCCATAATGCGCGCATCAGGCCTGACCAAGGCAAACGTCAATCATTTCTACAAGGGGCTCGTTGACGTGGTCAGGAAGGAACTCCTGAACAAGAACGAGTCCGTCCTTCCCGGCCTGGGAGTGTTAAGGGCGAGAACACGCAAGGCGCGCGAAGGGCGCAACCCGAGGACCGGAGAGAAAATCCAAATAGGCCGCCGCAAAGTTGTTCGGTTCAAAATGTACAAGGACCTGAAATACTCGTTAAATCCGCATCTGGCCAAAGAAAAGGAAGGCGGACCGTCCGAAGCACCGGAGGCGGAAGGACCTGAAGAAACCCGGTAACTCCGCCCCGGGCGAACAAGCATCACGATGTATGGCTCTGATTGCGACAGAAACATAGAGTCAACGCAGAAGCCGCAGAAAGGCGCAGAAAGGCGCAGAAGGAAAAAATGACGCCGTAAAACGCGCCAACATCTTTAATTCTGCGCTTTTCCGCGAGATTCTGCGGATTCTGCGTTGAATTTTCGCCGCAACCCGGTCTTTTCCCTTCACATCGTTGACTATTGTATTCCATCAGACAACAGGCAATTGGTCAATATATGGCGACAGATATGTGTAGGCGACCCAGTCCATAAAGGGAGCATTGTACGGATGGTATTTCATACAGTACCACACCTTTTTTCCCTTCGCGTTGCGGGCAAGTATGTTTATTCGGTACCCCTTGCGCTTAATCTTGATAATATTAGCGTATGGAACAAAATCCTCGTCCTCCTTACGACAAACATAGTACACAAAAGTAGGGACAACAAGAATACCAAGAGGAATCAACCACAAGGTGATGAAGGAAAAAGCAACGGGAAACCCAATAAGAGAAATGCCCGCAATCAAACCGCGTACTCCTGAATTCAGGAATCTCTTTCCAAACACGCGAAACCCCTCGGCATGAAATGTGACGGCGCATTGCCCGATGAATCTGTTACCGCCAAAAGACCGTGTCTTGAATTCAACCAGAACCGGATAAATCTGTGCCCCCTGTTGCAAAGAGTGTTGTGTTCCCATTTTGGGAATCTGGCCGGGCGGGCCAGGGGGATATACTCTTTCGCTCCACTCCGGCGGACTTGCTCCCATATGTTCTTCCTGCATCATTGCCTCCTTTCCAATATCTTCACTTTAGACTACCATCTCCTGCTCACGTTTTCAAGGCAAACACAGCCGACTTCCCCGGCGTTTCCGAGATTTGATTTGAAAAGGTGAAGGCGTTTTGCTAGTATTTCGCCCTTGTTTGTTCAAGTAGTTGTCGCATCTGCAGCATTTCTATACTAAACGCGTTTTTTTTCAGCGGAGTCTCAGATGGCGGAATTTACCACAAAGGACATCAGAAATATCGTCTTGGTCGGACACAGCGGATGTGGCAAGACGACCCTCGCCGAAGCAATGCTCTCAAGACCGGCGCAATCAACAAGATGGGCACAATCGACGAGGGCAACACGATTAGCGACTTCAACCCGGACGAAAAGGAACGCAAAATATCCATCGACCTTGCGGTAATGCACTGTGAACACAAGGGCGCAAAGATTAACATCCTCGACGCGCCCGGCTACCCGGACTTCGCCGGCACCGCAATCAGCGGTATGGCCGCCGTGGAAACGGCCGTCATCGTCGTCAACGCCGCAGCGGGTATAGAACTCAACACCCGCAAGATGTGGGAACTCGCCGGGAAAACGGGCCTCGGACGCGCAATCGTAATCAACCGGATGGACGGCGATACGGCCGACGTGGCCAAATTGCTCGGCGAATTGCAGGAAGATTTTGGACGCCAGTGCATCCCCGCCAACCTGCCCGTCGGCCAGGGAGCCGCTTTCAAGGGCGTAGAGAGCACAATTACGCCGTCCGAAAGTCCTCAGCAGACAATCGGCGGAAGCGTCGCCGAAACCGGCGAGAAACTCATCGAGGCGGTCGTCGAGGTTGACGAAGCATTGATGGAGAAATACCTCGAAGAGGGAGCGGTTCCCGCCGAAACGATGAAAGAAGCCATACCCTCGGCGATCGCGGGCGGTTCGCTTGTGCCGGTCTTTTTCACTGCTGCGCCGGGCGCAACCGGCGTCACGGAGTTGCTCGACGCAATCGTCGAGTGCTTCCCTTCACCCCTGAAGGGTCTGAAACGAAACCTCGCGGCTGCGGGCGAAGACGCCGAACCCGCGCCGGTGGACCCCGCCGGCGCCGACCTCGTCGGGCAGGTTTTTCGCGCAAAGGTGGACCCGTTCGTCGGCAAACTTTCATTCATCCGCGTCCATTCTGGCACACTTGCATCCGAGGGAAGCGTCCTCAACGAACGCACGGGCAGGCCCGAGAAAACGCAAAACCTGCTCATAATCCAGGGCAAAGACACCGAGCATCTCTCCAGGCTTGTCTCCGGCGACATCGGAGCCCTTGCAAAGGCCGAGAGCCTGTCGGTCAATGACACCGTTTGCAGCGCCGAAAAGCCGGCGAAACTTGAAGAGATAATATTTCCCACACCGATGGTCGCGCTGGCCGTCGAGCCCAAAAGCCGCAAGGATGAACAGAAAATAAGCGAGTCGCTGAACAAACTGTCCGAGGAGGACAGGACATTCGGCGTGGGACGCGACCGCCAGACGAAGGAACTGGTAGTCCGCGGCACGAGCCAGTTCCACCTGGACCTAATGCTGGCGCGGCTCAAGTCGCGTTTCGAGGTCGAAGTGACGACCAAACTGCCGAAGATCGCGTACCTGGAAACCGTCACCGCGAAGGCCGAGGGGCACTACCGCCACAAGAAACAGACCGGCGGACGCGGGCAGTTCGGCGAGTGTTACGTCCGCATCGAGCCGCTGCCGCGCGGAGAAGGGTTCCAGTTCGTCAACTGCGTATTCGGCGGGGCCGTCCCGAGCAACTTCATACCCGCCATTGAAAAGGGGGTAAGAGAGCAACTGGAAAAAGGAGTGATTGCCGGTTATCAGTTCGTCGACGTGAAACTCGAACTCTATGACGGCTCATTTCACAATGTCGATTCCGACGAGATATCCTTCAAAATCTCCGGCGCGCGCGCGTTTCGGGATGCCGCGGAAAAGGCAAAGCCGGTTCTGATCGAGCCCGTTGTGAATATCGAGGTGACCGTTCCGGCCAAATTTATGGGTGACATAAGCGGCGATTTGTCCTCCAAACGCGGCCGCATAGTCGGAATGGACAGCGTCGGAAACTTTCAAGTTATTAAGGCCCTAGTGCCGATGAGTGAGATAGGGCGATACTCTACCGAATTGCGCTCCATAACGGGCGGAGAAGGCTCGTACACCATCGAGTTTTCCCACTATGACGTTGTGCCCGGCCGCCTTGCCGAGGGGATTATCGCAAAGGCAAAGCGCCCCGAGGAAGAGTAGCCGAACTCGCTCATTCCGTCATCTGGCTCATATCATCATCGCAAATCAAACGACCGGGCTCTGCGCCTTTTCCACAACACGCAAAATTGTAAAGTAACGGGGTCTGACCCCTTTGTTTTACGATTTTCCACAAGACGAGGTAGAACCTATGGAAACACTCGAGGAGATGCTTCGCGAACTTGTCGACCGAGGCGGCTCGGACCTGCATATCAGCGCGGGCAGCCCGCCGCGAATCCGTCTTCACGGAACACTCACTAACCTCACAGACACGAAATTCGCTCCCAAAGACACACAGCGCCTGATGTACAGCGTGCTGGACAGCGACCAGATTGCACGCTTTGAAAAGGAGATGGAACTTGACCTGTCCTTCGGCGTGCAGGGGCTGGGACGCTTCCGCACGAACGTCTTCAAACAGCGCGGTTCGGTCGGCGGCGTTCTTCGCCTTATCCCGTACGACATCAAGGGCTTCGGCGAACTCGGCCTTCCGGCGGACCTGTGCAAGTGGCTCTGCTTGATGCCCAAGGGGCTGATACTTATCACCGGCTCTACCGGCAGCGGCAAGTCATCCACGCTCGCCGCGATGATGGACCATATCAACAACACCCGCAAGGCGCACATTATCACGATAGAAGACCCGATTGAATTCATACACACCAACAAGGGATGCCTGTTCAACCAGCGCGAGATCGGCTCGGACACGCATAGTTTCAAGAACTCCCTGCGCACCGTGCTCAGGCAGGACCCGGATTGCGTGCTCATCGGCGAGATGCGCGACCAGGAAACCATCGAGGCCGCGCTGACCATCTCCGAGACCGGACACCTGACCTTCGGCACCCTGCATACGAGCGACTCCGTCCAAACCGTCAACCGAATCGTGGACGTCTTCCCGGCCTACCAGCAGCAGCAGATACGCACAATGCTGTCTTTTACGCTTCAGGCCGTCTTCTGCCAGCAACTAATCTCTCGCACCGACGGGGCCAGCCGCGCCCTGGCGTGCGAAATCCTCATCGCCAACTCCGCGGTCCGGGCGCTCATCCGCGACGACAAGCCCCATCAGATATACTCAATCATCCAGACCGGCGGCAAGGTGGGTATGCAGACGATGAACCAGTCGCTCTTCGACCTCGTCACAAGAAACGTTATTTCATACGAGGATGCCTTTAGCCGGAGCGCCGACCCGGACGACCTCTCGCGCATCTTCCAGAAAATGTCCGCGCCCGCAGGACAGCAATACACGGCACGGAGGTGAAAAGATGAGGGCCACACGACTGTCGACGGCAAACAAACTGCAGGATATGCTCGTTCAGGAAAAAATCCTCGACGAGAAAACCGCCGCCCGGATACAGCAACGCGCCGAAGAACACGACGAGACATTCCTTGAGGCCGCGGTCGGTCTGGGGTTCGTCACAGAGAGCGATGTCGCCCTGACCCTTGTAAAGGCGCTGTCGCTGCCGTATCTGGATGCGACCCGTTATTTCGTCAACAAGGAACTGTTCGACCTGGTCACGATTGAGACGGCGCTGAGGCACAAGATTCTCCCGCTCGACAGGACAGGCGATACTCTTTTAGTCGCAATCTGTGATTGCGTCGATACGGCGGTCCTTCAAAAAATCGAACGCGAAACCGGATTGACGGTGCGCACCTGCATTACGTCCTACGGCGCATTCACGAACACCCTGAAAACCTTCATCCCCGAAAAACGTGACAGGACAGATAACTCCTGATGGCAAAATTCGACAAACGACTGGCGAATATCGTCGTCAGGCGGAACCTGATTGACAGGGAAACCGCGACGTCCCTGCTGAAACGCAGCGTTGAGGAAAAGAAGTCGCTCAGCGAACTGCTCATTCAGGAGGGCAACGTCGACGAGAAGGTGCTTGTCTCCGCCGTCGCAAAGGAGACAAACCTCACGCCCATCGACCTGGAAAACTATTCGCCCGACGAGGAGGCACTGGGCTGCATCTCCCAGGAAGTCGCCAAGGAAAACGACATACTGCCGATTTCAAAATTAAGCAATATCCTTACACTCGCCGTTGCGGACCCGTTTGACGTGGTCAAACTTGACGACCTGCGGATGAAGACCGGCAGCGACCTGCGCCTCTTCGTAAGCAACACCCGCCGCATACAACTAACCATACCGGCCGCATACAACCGCAATGAGCAGGCAATGGAGGAGATATTCGAGGGGATGGCCAGCCCCGAAATGGAACTCGCGAAAAGCGAGGAAGAAGACGATGCCGAAATAAACCTGTCGGAACTCACCGGCGACAACGCCTCACAGTCGCCCGTCGTCCGCATAGTCAACCTCATCATTGCACAGGCAATACACGACAAGGTGAGCGATATTCACATCGAGCCGATGGAACAGAAACTGCGGGTCCGGTATCGGCAGGACGGCCTGCTCCACGAAACCATCAGCCCGCCACGGCAAATGGCCGCCGCAATCGCATCCCGCATCAAGATTATGGCCGGGCTGGACATCGCCGAGCGCAGGAAGTCGCAGGACGGCAAGTTCCGGCTCAAAATCGAGGGCCGCGGCGTCGATTTCCGCGTCTCCGTCCTGCCGGTCATACACGGGGAAAAAATCGTCCTTCGTATTCTCGACACGTCAAATCTCGCCCTGAGCCTCGATTCACTCGGCTTCGAAGAAAAGGCCCTGAACGACCTTCGCAATACCCTGGCCACGCCTTTCGGGATGATTCTCGTCACCGGGCCCACGGGTTCGGGAAAGAGCACGACCCTCTACTCCGCCATCAAAGAGGTGATGACTGTTCAGGACAACCTCGTTACAGTCGAGGACCCGGTGGAATACGAACTGGCCGGCGTCAATCAGGTGCAGGTCCGCCCCAAGCGCGGCGTTACCTTCGCCAGCGCACTGCGCTCGATACTCCGCCAAGACCCCGATACCATTATGATTGGCGAGATTCGCGACACCGAAACCGTTGAGATAGCCGTGAAAGCCGCGCTCACCGGGCACCTGGTTCTGAGCACTCTGCACACGAACGACGCAGCCGGCGCCGTTACAAGGATGATAGATATGGGCGTGGACCCCTTCCTGGTCGCTTCCAGCATTCTGCTTGTCTCCGCGCAAAGACTGGTGCGCAGGCTGTGCCCGCTGTGCAAAGAAGAAGCCACGTACCCGAAGGAGCGGCTTATGAAGATAGGCATCAAGCCGGAGGAATCAGGGGACGCCGTCCTCTACAAGGCGCACGGCTGCAACAGATGCGTCGAAGGCTACAAGGGGCGATTCGCCCTGCTGGAGACGCTGCCTGTTGAAAATGACCTGCGGAAAATGATACTCGAGGGGGCCACACAGGTGGACATCAAACGATATGCAATAGAAAAGGGAATGATTTCACTTCGCCGCTGCGGCCTGCTGAACGCACTGCGCGGCAACACATCCATCGAGGAAGTCCTCCGCGTCACCGCCGCCGACTAGGGCATAACACGGGGTTAGTAGGCGCTGTCTTTCATTCTTCCCTTGGACAGCCCGCGCCGCGATGCACGCCCGCCGCTTCCGCCAGGCTGAGCCTGTGATATATAGAAGCACCCGTCGCAAAAAAGATGGGAAATGTCACCAGGACCCCCACCCCGAGGGCAATAACACCCGATGTCGCCAGAAGCGCAGCGACAATACCTATTGCGAAAATGCTGCCGCGATATTTCCTCGTCAGTCTCCAACTGCCCCATATCGCCCGCAAGGGTCCGGCCTTCCGGTCCATCACAAAAAAATACGACAACGACAACGCAAACGAAATGTACATCACAAGAATCATCAAAGCCAGACTGAATAACAAAGACAAAGGATGGGGAAACTCTGCGCCGTGGCCCCCGGCCTTGAGGTAAACAAACGGGTTCCAGTAACGGGTGTACAAGGGATGCGTATCAGGAAACGTGACGCCGTGTTTTACAGCCGAATAAAAAAATTCCGGGAGGCTGGAAACATTGTTGAGCAAAATGAAAACAACAAATATTCCGAGAGTCTGAGGGTATTTCCCGAACCCGGCAAAAAGGTCTGAATTTTTTGGCCGCTGCCCCCTGAGGTGCAACAGGCAAAACATCATAATGCCCGCCGTCATCGGAGGCACAAGCAGAATTGTCAGTGATGGGATCTGCGGAATAAACGGACGCAGATAAGCCACAGCAATAAAGACTAAAGCCGCAAAAGCCAACGGCCAGACAGCGCCCTTCACCGTTCGCCAGCCGTCGCCGATGCATCTGCCTACGCCGATTTCCAGGTCCTGCGGAACGTAGAAAGGCAGCGGCGGAGGCAGCGGAGGGCCCCAACCGGGCGGCGGCCCGAAGCCCGGCGATGGTGGCGGGCCATACCCGGGCGGAGGAGGTGGTGGTTGCGAGGCTCCCGAGAATTGTGACGGCGGCGGCCCGTACCCGGGCGGAGGCGGAGGTGGTAGAGGACCCGGACCGGCGGAAAACGGTCCCTGCTTTTCGCCGAACGCCTGCTCCTTCGGAACCTCTATCTCGGCGCCGCAGGCGGGACAGACAATAATCCGCGCGGCGTAAGCGTCCGACAGCCTGATTCTCTCACCACATCTGCAACTGAACTCCTTCATCCTCTCCTCCCTTCGACTGGTGGAATAATTACTCATTTAACCCGGCAAATAATAGGCGTGAGAATCCCGCCTGTCAACGTTCTTCTTTCACACCCGCATCAGCCCTTCAACACCCGGCCCTGCGCGCGAGGCAAGTTGACACTCCGGCTGCGGCGTGATATGCTGAAAATACAGGTTTCCCCCCACTTTCGCGGAGAATTTATGGACACGGAAAAAATTGAGCAGGGTGTGCGACTTATCATCGAAGGAATCGGGGACGACCCGAATCGCCCCGCGCTGGTCGAAACCCCTGCAAGGGTCGCGCGCGCATACAAAGAGATTTTTTCAGGTATAGCCGCCAGGCCCGAACAAATCATACAGCCCGTGCAGAAAGAGCAGTACGACGAAATCGTGCTCATCAAGAACATCCCGTTTTACTCGATGTGCGAGCACCACCTGCTGCCGTTCATCGGCAGTGCTCACGTCGCGTACATCCCGCGCGGGTCGCGCATCACGGGATTAAGCAAACTCGCGCGAGTCGTGGATGTCCTCAGCAAGCGGCTCCAGGTCCAGGAACGCCTGACCTCGGAGATTGCCGACACGATTATGGCCGCGATTCAGCCGCGCGGAGTTCTTGTCGTCATCTCGGCCGAGCACCTGTGTATGACAATGCGCGGCGTCAAGAAACCGGGCTCGGTAACGGTCACATCCGTCGTTCGCGGAATATTCCGCGAGAATCCCGCCACCCGCGCCGAGGTTATGGCGCTTGTCGAAGGCACCAGGTAGAACGCAGGAGCCGCCTCAGAATGCCCTCCGACGAAATCATACTCCGTTTTCTGGCGGGCCCAACCGCCTGCGGCAAGAGCGAGGCCGGGATACTGCTGGCCGAGCAACTTGACGCCGAAATCATCTCAATGGACAGTATGGCCGTTTACCGGGGTATGAACGTCGGAACGGCAAAACCCGCCCCCGAACAACGCAAGCGTATCCCTCACCACCTGATAGATGTTGTGGACCCGTGGCAGTCCTACTCCGTTGCGCGCTATGTCGGCGACGCGGAGAACGCCGCCGCAACCGTACTCTCTCAAGGCAGGCAGGTCCTCTTTGTCGGCGGGACCGGACTCTACCTGAAACGCTTTGTCGAGGGAATCTTTTCGGGGCCCAGGGCGGATATGGCGTTCCGCCGTGAGTGCCGCGAGCGCGCGATTTGCGAGGGAATGGACGCGCTTCACGAGGAACTGCGACAGGTCGATGCCCAATCCGCCGAACGCATCCACCCGAACGACGCATTAAGGATTATTCGCGCGCTCGAGGTGTACCACCTGACGGGAAACACGATGTCAGAGTTGCAGCGCAAGGGACGGGACGAATTTGAAAACCGCAGGTGGGAGAAATTCGGCGCGGAAAGAATCGACTACCGTATGTGCGCGCTTGTAAGAGAGCGGACGGACCTGAACCGCCGAATCGACGAGCGGGTGGACAGAATGTTCGGCGCGGGGCTGGTTGACGAAGTGCGGGAACTCTGTGATACCTTTCGAGAGCATTCCACATCCCGCCCCCCTGCCCACGGAGAATATCATCTCGGCCGCCAGGCGTCTCAGGCGCTTGGCTACAGAGAGACGCTCGATTACCTTAACGGGCGCATTTCGCTGGAGCAGGCGGTTGAACAGACCAAACTGCACACGCACCAGTTTGCGACAAAGCAGATGACGTGGTTCCGCAATTTCCCCGATATGAGTTACATCGAACTGAACGCCGACGAGGAAGCCGACGTCGCTTCGGCACGGGCTGCGCGCCTGCTCGCATAGAGACGCAAACAATCGCGTTATGAAAGCAAATTGAACCCGGGGAAAAAGACGATTTGACATTCACGAAATCTGTGCTATAATTCGGGCGATAAACCCCTGAGATTTGCACAACCTGCAAAACGTATATTACGCAATCCGCTTATTCCTTCCACCCTTCAGCAAAATTGACCATTTCAGGCGAACGGGCAGTTTCTATTGCTAACGTTAAAAGTCGGAGACCATAATGTCCGGGGGACGAGCGTCGAAAAAAACAATTTCGTGTGCAGATAACTCGTCTT
Source organism: Planctomycetota bacterium (assembly GCA_043816375.1). Taxonomy (GTDB): domain Bacteria; phylum Planctomycetota; class B129-G9; order B129-G9; family B129-G9; genus JBDRIB01. The sequence goes on from JBDRIB010000279.1 coordinate 28,754, forward strand.
TCACAATTGCCCCGTTGCTCGCTGCGAAATCGGTCCCGGACCTCTTCAAGCGGTGTGCGGAAATTCTTCGCGACAGGTCCCTGCTGAACTGCAAGGAAGTTACTTTCTATCGCCGCAGCAACGGTTCCTTTAAGGTCGCCTACACTACCAGGAATTCCGCCCGCCCGCTGAACCCCGCACGCAATGCCGCCCTGAAGCGCCTGTTGCGCGGCGAAGTTCCGTATTTGTCTAATGGAAGGCAACAAATTACCATACCGATGCGCTCTCGCGGAAGGCTTATGGGTCTGGTCAGACTCGACCTGCATCCGAAGAGCCCGACACGGAACAGCAGGGCTCCCAGCCCGTTGGTAAGGGCGAAATGGCTGTCGCTGCAGTCCTTAATCTGTATGATTTCGTCTGTGATGGAATGCTTCCGGTTGCAGCGAAAACTCAAACGCCAGTCGATTATCGACCCGCTCACACGGGTTTACAACCGTGGTTATTTCGACCGCCAGTCCAGAATCGAAGTTCTGCGCGCAAAACGCTACAGCAAAAAAATCACTTTCATACTCGTAGATCTGGACAACCTGAAAGACATCAACGACGCATACGGACATCTGGAGGGCGACAACGTCCTGCATGCAATCGGCCGCCTGCTGAAAAAGAACTGCCGCCAGATTGACCTGGTTTGCAGATACGGGGGGGATGAGTTCGTCATCGTCCTGCTGGAAACCGGCCGCAGAGACGCCCTGAAAAAGGCGGAGGCGCTTCGCAAGAAGATAGAAAAGTCAAACTTCAGAAGCGCACAGCACAGGGAGCGGATACCCGTAAGCACGAGTTTCGGCATAGCGGCTCTCGAAGGTCGCATAAGGGACCGGGCGCAACTTTTCCACGCCGCCGACAGGGCGCTGTATCGTGCGAAGAAAAACGGGAAGAACCGCTGCTGCTGTCATACGTGAAACAGAGATACTTCGGTGACTGTCACCGAGCCAGCACAGACAGGGAGAAATAATATGAATCTTTCCGATGCCATCAGGGGCCGCAGAAGCATAAGGAAATACAAACCAGACCCCGTTGACGACGCAACTCTGGAGAGACTTGTCGACGCTGCGCGCTGGGCGCCTTCGTGGGCCAACACACAGTGCGTGCGATACGTTATCGTCAGGGACCTGACCACGAAAGAAAAACTTGTCGCGACGATGTCCGAGCGCAATCCCGCGCGGGAGGCGGCGGGAGCGCCCGTCGTCGTCGTGTTCGTCGCGCAACTCAACGTGTCGGGTTGCAAAAAGGGCGAGCCGGTTGACGACAAGGCATGGCATATGTTCGACACTGGAATGGCGATGCAGAACTTTTGCCTTATGGCGCATGCGAAGGGACTGGGCACCGTGGTATGCGGCGCGTTCGATTACCGCGCCGCGGGAGATGTGCTGAAAGTGCCCGACGGATACCAGGTGGTGGCCTTTACGCCGCTGGGCTATCCCGAGGGCGAGGCCAAGGCCCCGCCCAGAAAGGAGATCGCAGAACTCACCAGCAGGGAAAGTTTTGCCTGACACGGTCTTTCCGCAAAACAATAAGGGCGACCCTGTACGGGTCGCCTTTGTTTCTTGTCGTTCGTGCGGTAACTGCCGCCGGATTATTGCTCTTTGATTGGATAAAGAAACACTTGGCAAAGTGACAGTCACCTTTCGCGTTTCTTTAACCAGTCAATTTTCAATAGTTAATCCGTCTCGCCGGAATGCACCTGCAGGCGCACCAATGCGCGCTTCAAAGCAGTCTCGGCCCGGGCAGTGTCGATGTCGTCCTTTTTTCTGTCCGAGAGACGGTCTCTAGCGCGTTGTTCGGCGCGTTTGGCGCGCTCGGCGTCAATCTCTTCTTTGGGCTCTGCGGCGGTCGCCAGGACCAGCACATTGTTCTCCTGTACCTCGCAGAAACCGCCGTGCACGGCAAAGGTTTTTTCACTCGCCCCTTCGCCGCCCGGCGGCGTGGCCTTCACTTCACCGACATCCAGCGGCGTTATGAAAGCGATGTGACCGGGCAGCACGCCGAACTGTCCGACGTAGCCGGGCGCAACGACCTTGTCGTATTCCCCCTCTTCAATCACTCCCTCTGCCGTGAGGATTTTGAGTTTCAGCCTGTCGTCGGACATCGCCTCGCTCCCAAATGCCTGGTATCTTACAAGCGGTGACAGTCACCTCATAGCTTCTTTGCTTTTTGACGCGCTTCTTCAATGTTGCCGACCATGTAAAACGCCTGCTCCGGCAGATCGTCGCATTTTCCGGCAATTATCTCTTCAAAACTGTCCAGGGTCTCGGAAAGCGGCACGTAACGGCCCTCGGTGCCCGTAAACTGCTCGGCGACGAAGAACGGCTGCGACAGGAAGCGCTGAATCTTTCTCGCGCGGTAAACGGACAGTTTGTCCTCGTCGCTCAGTTCGTCCATACCGAGAATGTTGATGATGTCCTGCAGGTCCTTGTATCGCTGGAGTATGAGTTGGACCTCGCGGGCGATGTTGTAATGACGCTCGCCGATGATGCGCGGGTCGAGTATCTTCGATGTTGAATCAAGCGGGTCAACGGCGGGATAGATGCCGAGTTCCACAATCTGCCTCGACAGCACCGTCGTTGCATCCAGGTGCGAGAACGTCGTCGCCGGCGCAGGGTCGGTCAGGTCGTCGGCGGGAACGAAAATCGCCTGAACCGACGTAATCGAGCCCTTCTTTGTTGACGTGATTCGCTCCTCCAACTCGCCCAGGTCGGTGCCCAGGGTCGGCTGGTATCCGACGGCGGAAGGCATTCGTCCGAGCAGGGCCGAGACTTCGCTGTTGGCCTGGGTGAAGCGGAATATGTTGTCGATGAAGAGCAGAACGTCCTGCCCCTCTTCGTCGCGGAAGTATTCCGCCACCGAAAGCGCAGTAAGCCCGACGCGCGCCCTGGCGCCCGGCGCTTCGTTCATCTGTCCGTAGATAAGCGCCGTCTTGTCGATAACGCCGGATTCCTTCATCTCGTACCAGAGTTGCGTGCCCTCGCGCGTCCTCTCGCCGACGCCGGCAAAGACAGAGTATCCGCCGTGCTCGGTAGCGATACTGCGAATGAGTTCCATAATAATGACCGTCTTGCCGACGCCCGCGCCGCCAAACAGGCCCACCTTGCCGCCGCGTGTGTACGGCTCCAGCAGGTCAATGACCTTGATGCCGGTCTCCAGTATCTTTATCTGCGTGTCCTGTTCGGTGAATTTCGGCGCCTCGCGGTGAATCGGATAACGTTTGTCGCTCTTGACGGGGCCCATTTCGTCCACCGGTTCGCCGATGACGTTGAGTATCCTGCCGAGGACTCCCTTGCCGACCGGCACACTGATGCCGCCGCCGCTATCCTCGACCTTGAAGCCGCGCACGAGCCCGTCGGTCGAGTCCATCGCAATACAGCGAACGGTGTTCTCGCCGAGGTGCTGCGCGACCTCAACGACGAGGTCGGACTGGTCGTCGCGCTTTACGTTAAGCGCGTTGAATATGGCGGGCAGTTTGTCGGGTTCGAACTCGACATCAACTATCGGGCCGATTACTTGCTTTACTGTTCCGACGTTCATCTTGTTACTCCAATGTGTTTTCGCAGGGAAAACGCTTCCCTGCACGGTTAATATCATCCCCTGAGCGCTTCGGCTCCGCCGACTATTTCAAGGATTTCCTTCGTGATTGCCGCCTGCCTCGCCTTGTTAAAGGTAAGGGTCAGCGAGGATATCATATCTTCACCGTTCTTCGTCGCATTGCCCATCGCGGTCATTCGCGCGCTCAATTCGCTGGCGTATGATTCGAGAAACGCGCGATAAATCATCGTTGACAGATACCTGGGCAAAATCAGGTTGGCGAATTCATCGCTCTCCGGCTCGTACTCGAAGACGCCTGATTGGCCCTCGCCGCGCTCCTCCGGCGGTATGAGCGATTTCAGGTGAACTATGTCTAACGGCAGTATTTTCTTGACAATCAGGTTCTGCGACATAACCGACTTGAATTCGTTGTATATCAGGTAAACGGTTTCTATCCTGCCTTTGCAGAAATCCTCGTTAATCTTCTCGGATATGTTGTATGCCAGTGTGTAGGTAAGTTCGTCCATCACACCGACATACGAGTCAAGCAGGTCCACGCCGGTGCGTTTGAGAAACCGCTCAATCTTCCTGCCGACCGCCATGCAGGTGACTTCCTTCCCGGAGTTTTCCTTCAGGAACGCCTGCACCTTCCTTACCAGATTCGTGTTGAACCCGCCGCACAGCCCGCGGTCCGAAGAGATGATGAGCGCGCCGATTTTTTGCGGGTCCTCGTGCTCAACCAGAAGCGGGTGGTCCACGATATTCAGTTCCGGCAGGATTCTGAGCAGAATCCGCTCTATCTCGCGCGCATACGGCCGCATATTCAGCATTCGTTCCTGCGCACGGCGCAGTTTGGCCGCGGCGACCATTTTCATAGCGCGCGTTATCTGGCGAATATTCGTGATACTCTTGATGCGCCGTTTTATATCGCGCATCGTAGGCATATCATATCTCCATGATTAAGCAGGTGCGCTTTCCAGTTTTTCTTTTGAGACGTCTTCTTTTGTATCAGCGTTCGTCGGATTGGAGTTCTCGGCCCGTTCTTCCGTTTCGGCTCTGGGCGTTGCTGCGCCGCCGATTTGCTTGCTGACGCCGACAAACTTCTCTTTGAACTCCTTTATCGCCAATTCAAGTTCCTTGCGAATCTCGTCGGTTATTTTCCCCGTGTTCCTGAGGTTGTCCATCAGCGTGGGCCACCTGGAGCCGAGATGTTCGTGCAGTTCGCCCTCGAACTGGCGTACGTGCTCAACCGCGACATCGTCCAGGAAGCCTTCCGTGGCGCAGAAAACCGAGACAACCTGATTTTCCACCGCCACCGGCTCGTACTGGTTCTGCTTCAGTATTTCGACGGTGCGTTCACCGCGAGACAACTGTTTCCGGGTGGCCTGGTCAAGGTCCGAGCCGAACTGCGCAAATGCCGCCAGTTCGCGGTACTGCGCCAGGTCCAGCCTGAGCGACCCGGCGACCTGTTTCATCATCTTCACCTGCGCCGCGCCGCCGACGCGCGACACTGAAATACCGACGTTCATCGCGGGCCGCACGCCCTGGTAGAACAAATCCGTCTCGAGATAAATCTGACCGTCCGTAATCGAGATTACGTTGGTCGGAATATAAGCCGACACATCGCCGGCCTGTGTTTCGATAATCGGAATGGCCGTAAGAGAGCCGCCGCCGTTGTCGGGGCTGTACTTAATGGCGCGCTCCAGAAGCCTTGAGTGCAGATAGAAAATATCGCCCGGAAACGCCTCGCGTCCCGGCGGGCGCCTGAGAAGCAGGCTCATCTCGCGGTAGGCCGTGGCGTGCTTCGACAGGTCGTCGTAAATGACAAGCACGTGCTTGCCCTGTTCCAGAAATTCCTCCCCCATCGCGCAGCCGGAATATGGTGCGATAAACTGCAGCGAGGCGGGTTCGCTGGCGGTTGCCAAGACAACGATAGTCTTGTCCATGGCACCGTGTTCCTCGAACAGTTTCACGACGCGGGCGACGGTGCTGCGCTTCTGGCCGATTGCGACGTAGATGCAGATGACATCGGTGTCGCGCTGATTGATGATGGTGTCGATGGCGATGGCGGATTTCCCTGTCGAGCGGTCGCCGATGATGAGTTCGCGCTGTCCGCGGCCGATGGGCGTCATTGAATCGACGACCTTGATGCCGGTCTGCAGCGGCTCGCACACGTCAACGCGCTTCACGATACCTGGCGCGACGCGCTCGATGGGGCGATACTTGTCCGTCTCGATGTTGCCCTTGCCGTCAACAGGCATCCCGAGTGCGTCGACCACCCTGCCCAGAAGCGCGTCTCCGACGGGCACGGATATAATTCGCCCGGTGCGGCGGACCTGGTGACCTTCCTTTATTTTTTCGTCCGAGCCAAGTATAACCACGCCGACGCTCTGCTTTTCCAGGTTGAGCACCATTCCCATCACAGGCTCTTCGCCCTCGACGGGAAACTCGACAAGTTCCATCGCCATTACCCTGTCGAGGCCGAACACGCGAGCGACGCTGTCGCCCACCATCACAACCTCGCCGACCTCGGCCATATCAACGGCCTTGCCGTAGGATTCGATCTTCTGTCGGATAATGGCGCTTACTTCTTCAGGTCTAATCTGCATCTTCCTGCTCCGATAGTGAGAGTGCCTGTTGAGGGAACCGGTGACAGTCACCGCTCCCCCATCAGCGGCCGGCCATCTCTCGCCGCATGCGGCCGAGCCGACCTCTTATGCTTCCGTCGAAAACAACGCCCTCAATCTGCACGACGATTCCCCCCAGTAGTGAGGGGTCCTTTTCGGTCTGGAGAACGATTTTTTTGCCGGTCTTTTCTTCGAGTGACTTCCTGATATCGTCAAGCCGCGCCTGATTCAAGTCAAGAGCGCTTGTAACAACGGCGACCGCTTCGTTCAGGTGCCTTCGGCTGAGTTCCAGGAACTCCGTCTCGATGTACGGCAGAAGATGGTAGCGGTTGCTGTCGACCAGAAGCATGAGAAACGCAGCCAGATGCCCCTGCGCTCCGGTCTTTTGGAAAATCTCTTCAAGCACGGCGCGCTTGTCCTCGTGCGTTATCGTCGGGTCCGCCCAGTATCGGCGCAGGTCGTCATCGCCTGTGGTTGCGGCGACAAAGCCGTTCAGCGCGTCGCGGGTGGCCTCGACAGTGCCCTCCTTACGCGCGACATCGAAACACGCCCGGGCGTACCTGGCTGCTATGATTTCTTCGTTCATAAGATATCTCATATCGGTGACAGTCACTAATCTACGCCCCGACTTTCACATCATCTTATATGACTGTCGGGGCCGTAATTAGTGACAGTCACCTGCCTATCTGTGCTCATCTATCTCGGCGATGGCCTGTTTGATGAGCGTTGCGTGGTCTTCTTCTTTCACTTCTCTGCCGAGTATCTTCTCCGCAACAGTGACGGACATCGACGAGACTTCGCGCCTGAGTTCGCGGCGCGCCCCTTCGACCTCGCCGTGCAGTTCGGCCTCCGTCTGTTTGCGGAGCCGCGCGACATCCACGCGGGCCTGCTCGATGATGCGTTTTTCTTCCTCGTAGCCGCGTTTCTTGCCGTCGTCTATCATTTGCGCGATGTCGTCGCGCGACTCGGCGAGTTTCCGCTTGTATTCGTCGAGCAGTTTGCCGGCCTCTTCGCGCTTCTGCTTCGCGTTATCCAGTACATCGCGTATGCCCTGTCTCCGCTCGTCGAGGAATTTGGTTAACGGCCCCCAAAGCAGGAGATAGAGAAAGCCAAGCAGCGCAGCGAAGTTGACCATCTGCATTGCGATGGTCAGGTTCACGCTCATCACGCTGCCCTTCGGGCCGTAGAGCGTTGTGTAGGCCAGCCCGGCGTCTTCCTTGCTGATAGCCGCATCTTCCGCGTGCAAGCGCTCATACAGGGCCTCGGTCCCTGCCTTTCTCTTTTCCACGGCCTCTTTTGACTCCGGCGAGTTAACGTCGAGCAAATAGCCGACGGCCAGCAGACCGGAGACCACGAAATACCCGGCCAGAAATATGAGCAACACCCGCTTCTTTTTCTTTGCAAGAGCCATGATTTTCAGCCCACTGTGATATTACGCGGAGAGTACCTGTAAAACCGCTGCATCGTTAATCGAACGCCTGCCTTACGGCGGCACCTTACTTATTTGCCCATAACGAAGATGAGCAGAATCGCGATGACCAGCGAGTAAATGCCGGTCGATTCGGAGACCGCCTGTCCAACAAGCATCGTGCGGGTAATAAGGCCCTGTTCCTCCGGCCTCTTGGAGATGCCCTCGCACGCCTTGCCTGCGGCGAAGCCCTCGCCGATGCCCGGTCCGATGGCCCCGAAGCCCATCGCAATGCCGGCACCGAGAAATGCGCCTGCCTTGATGATGGCGCCTGCAATGTTTACGTCTGCCATGTCTCTTGCCTCCAAAATTTTGTTTTTATACTGCGCCCTTGAAACTGAAGAATGCCAGCAGAATGAAGATGACAAAAGCGTATATGCTGGTACTCTCGGCGACAGCCGCGCCGAGGAGTAACGTCTTGTTAATTGCAGCGTTTGCCCGAGGGTTGTGCCCGACGGCAATGCAGGCGCTGTGTCCCACAAAGCCTATGCCCAGCCCCGGACCGATTGCTCCGGCGCCCATCGCTATGCCCGCGCCCAGAAGAGCCGCCGCGTTCGGAATCGAAGGATTCTCGTACCGACCCTGCAGGAGAAACAGCAGAAGCGCCGCCACGAATCCGAATACCGCCGGAGACGTCGCGAGCGCCTGGCCCAGCAGCATAGTCATAGTTACCTTGCTGCTGCTGTCGGGATTGCGCGCGACGGAGCGGCAGGCCTCGCCGCTGGCAAGGCCGGTGCCGATACCGGCGCCGATGGAACTGACGCCCACGGCAATCCCGCATCCGAGCATTGCCATTGCAAAGACTTCATTCGCGACTATTTTTGATACGCCGAATGCAAGAAGAAATGCAACAATGAGCGAAAAGATACCGGGGGATTCGCTGATGGCCTGCCCCACGAGCATCGTGCGCATCAGTTCGCCGCTCACCTTCGGCTGGCGCGACATACCAAGAGCGGCCTCACGGGCCGTGTAGCCTTCGCCGATGCCGCTGCCGATGGCCCCGAAGCCGATGGCACAGCCGGCGCCGACATATACGGCACCCTTCACCAGCGATTCAGCACTAAACTCAAGGCTCACTTTTCCGCTCCATTATTCAGCAATCGCGACGGCCGTGTACGTCAGGGCCAGCATTGAAAACACAAATGCCTGTATCGTCCCGACGAACAGGCCGAAGAAGAACATCAGAAACGGCGGCATCCCGACGTTGTAAAGAAGGCCGGAAATCACGACTATGATGATTGCGCCGCCGAATATGTTTCCGAAAAGACGAAACGGCAGGCTGATAGCCTTACCTACCTCGCCGACAAAATTAAGCGGGAACATCAGGACATTCGGTATCCACACCCCTCGTATCTTGAATCCGGGCTCAAAATACTCTTTGACGTATGCCTTAAACCCCTTAACGCGTATGGCGGAAATGTGGGCTACGGGTAATGCAATCAAAGCCAGCGCAAGAGGTGTGCTAAGGTCTTTCGTCGGTTCCTCAAAGCCGGGGATAATTCCTATAATGTTGCTCAGCCAGATGAAGAGAAAGAGGCTGCCGATAAACGGCAGGTATTTCCGCCCGCGTTCGCCCAGCGTAGATCTTGTCAGATTGTCGAATCCGTCAACAACGAACTCAAGAAGCAACTGGAGCCGCGTCGGCACGCGTTTCAGCCTGGTAAACACCAGCGCGCTTACAAGAGTGAGCAGGCCGATGATAAGCCACGACATAATAATCGTGACCATATTGAGACCGCCCACATCTCCCAATTGCGGAAACGGCAGATAAGGCGGATGTGGTGTAAAATCGAACTCCATTCAGGCCTCTCCACTCAGAAACGAGTCCGGCCGAATATCGCGCTCAGGCCGCCCGGGAAGAAAGTCCTCAGGACTTCCGAGCCAATCACAACGATGTTGGCCGTGAACAACGCGGCGGCCGCCGCGATGAAATTTATCTGTTCAACAAAAAATCCAGCCGCGAGAACAACCGCTGCCAGACCGTATCGGAACATATATCCCGTCATAGCGGCGCGAACCTTGCCGCCGACCGACGCACGTGTCCGCCCTTCGGTCGAGGCGAACTTCATTATTCGAATCGAAGAAAGCCACAACTTGCCTATGCTGCCCGCCCCGCCGAGCATCACTCCGAAAGCAATCCCGGACAGACGGAAATGCAGCAACACCAGCGCCGTCGCCGCGACAAGAAACGCCGAAGCGATAGCGATTCTGTTGCGAAATCTTACGAAGTCTTTCATAGAAGGTCCCTGCTACAACTCTTCCGGGCCAGGAGAGCATGCTACTTTTTTTCGAAGTCCTTCATAATCGTCTTGTATGCCCTGAAAAAGCCGCCAAACACGCCGCAGAGCATCAAAACAATCAGAAAAACGGGAAATGTATCAAAGATGTGATCGACAAGATATCCCAAGGCCGCCCCTCCCAGGATGGAACCTATCGCAACCCAGATGATTCCGAAGGCCCCAAATCCCTTGAGTTCGAAACGGTCTCTGGAAGATTTTTTATCCATAATTTTCAAAAGGGCTCAGTGCCCTTCTCGTCTCCGCCCTAATCGGAATTATGCTACCGATTCTTGAAGTTTTGTCAATCGGAAAGCAACACTTGCCGCCTGACGGCGGTTTTGCTATTATGGTTAATGTTGGCAAGGATGACAGTCACAATCTACGAGCTGGCCCCGATAAATCGGGGCTGCGCTCCGTAATTGTGACAGTCACCTTGCCGGTCAGGTGCTGCGAAACACAAGTCACGCACGAATGAGGAGCAATCTATGTACCGCGCCACAACCATTGTCTCAGTCCGCCGCAACGGAAAAGTCGCAATCGGCGGCGACGGCCAGGTAACCCTGGGCGATACAGTCGTAAAGCACGACGCCAACAAGATTCGCAAACTGCTGGACGGCGAGGTGCTTGTCGGCTTTGCAGGAGCATCCGCCGACGCGTTTGCGCTTATGGAAAGATTTGAAAGCGTGCTCAAGGACTACCAGGGCAACGTGCTCAAGGCCGCGACCGAACTGGCCAAACAATGGCGCACCGACCGCGTGCTCAGGCGCCTGGAATCACTCCTTGCAGTTGTGACAAAGGAACACTCTCTTATGATTTCCGGCTCCGGCGACGTGATTGTGCCGAGCGACGAAACAATGGGAATCGGCTCCGGCGGCGCGTACGCGCTTGCCGCCGCCAAGGCGCTGCTCAAACACTCGAAACTGTCCGCAAAGCAAATTGTCGAAGAGGCGCTGAATATCGCCGCCGACATCTGCGTATACACAAACACCAGAATAAACATTGAGGAGTTGTAAGGTGACAGACGAAGCACACAAAGAACTCACGCCCAGACAGATAGTCGCCGAACTGGACAAGTACATCATCGGACAGGACCAGGCAAAACGCTCCGTCGCCATAGCGATAAGAAACCGGTGGCGCCGCCGACAGCTGACGGGAGACCTGAGAGACGAGGTGCT